>JBOGXS010000213.1:0-8259 GCA_050693815.1 Thermoleophilaceae bacterium
GCCAGCGCCGCGACTCCCTCCGCCGCCTCGGCTTCGCTGAGAGGCGCCGACAGCTTGCGAGTGGCCACCCAGTAGAACTCGGCGAGCACCTGGGTGCTGACCACGAGCGGCTCGGCGACGTCGGCCAGAATCGACCGAGCCAGTTGCCGCTTGACCTCATCGGCGCGGTCGTAGGCGTAGACGACGACGTTGGTGTCGACAAATGCGGCTATTCGCGCGCCTGCCGCATGGGTGCACGTTCCTCGTACAGGTCATCGCGCCTCCACTCCCGACCTCCCGGCCGGCTCGCGGCATGGGTCCGGTCGGACAGGTTGAGGAGACGTCGCCGGGCCGCGGTCTGGTCGGGCCTCCCTGCGTAGCTCGCCAGGTACTCCCGCACGACCGCGTTCACCGAGGTGCCTTGCTCGAGGGCTCGGATCCGTGCCCGCCGCAGAAGCTCGGCATCGATCGTCAGCGTGAGATTCGACACGAATTCAGTGTAACACGGGTTCTGTGCCCCAAATGAGGTCGAGTGCGCCGCCCAGGAAGGCGGCCAGCCGCTCGGCCTCGGCTTCGAGCTCGACGCGCGCCCGCTTCGGCAGCTTGCCGAACGGCTCGAGCGTGACCACCCGGCGGCGGCTCCTGTGCTCGTGTCGCCACACGCCCTCCATGCGGCCGTCCACCAGCAGCACGGGCGAGATCCAGCCCTGGTTGCGGTACACGCGCTTCTTCTCGGCCGGGTCGAGCAGGGCGGCGGCGTCGCGGGCGGCGCCGATCGTCCACATGTCGAAGCCGGGGAGGAGCCGCGCGACCTCGACCGGCTCGGTCGCCGCGGCCTCGGCGGCGTGCTTGCGCAGCATCCAGCCGTCCGTGCCCTCCACGTCGACCGCCACCACCTCGTCTCCGAGCGCCTCCAGCATGCGCCCGCCTTGCGCCGGCTGCACGCCCCACCAGCGGGCCAGGTCCTCGCGCGCGGCCGGCCCGAAGGCGCCGAGGTGGCGGCGGGTGACCTCCCGCAGGGCGGCGTGCGGATCCGCGCCGTCGAGATCGCGACCGAGCCAGTTGTCGGGTCGTGTGAAGCGCACTCGCTGGCCGTCGTTCGGGCCGAAGCAGAGGCGACCGAGGAAGGACGCCGGCTTCAGGTACGGGCACCAGCTGCCCTGCACCTTCTGCTCGAGCTCGGGCGACCCCGTGTTCCGCGCCACCGTGGCGCCGAGCTCCTCGCGCGTGAGGAGCTCGCCGTCGAGCGCCTCGCCGATCGCGTCGATGAGCGTCTCCAGCTGCTCCCGGGTGATGTCGAAGTTGCGCAGCCAGGCGGGCTTCAGGTAGCGATCGTAGGTGCCGAGCGCGGCCAGCCAGGTGTCGAGCTCGGCGGCCGGGAGGAGGTGCAGCGTGCCGCGCATGGCCCAGAGCTTCACCAGCGAGCGGTCTCCCCAGAGCGCCCCGCTCACCGCGTCGCGCTCGAGGTCCGCCACGCGCGCCCACAGCGTCAGCTCGGCGGAGGACATCACCTGGGCGTGGAGGCCGCCGAGGCGGGCGACCACGTCCAGCATCGCCGCGCGCGGGGCCCGCTCGTGCAGGTGGTGGCGACGCATCCGCCAGGCCAGTGCCTGGGCCCAGGTCAGCTCGATCGCCACGGTTCGGGACGCTAGCGGCCGGGTTCCGCATCGAGTGTCGAGTTACTCAGCCTCAGGCTGAGCAGATCGACAATCGATGAGGGCGAGGCGGGGCGCCTAGCCGCAAGCACCCGGCTGGGCCGGGGGGGGGAGCGGGCGGTAGGGTCCGCTGCGTGAGAGCTTCGAGCCCGCACGAGCGCGAGCGCGTGCTGGACGACTTCGTGCGGCTCTGCGAGATCGAGAGTCCCTCGAGGCGCGAGCGCACGATGGCCGACGCGGTGCGCGCCGACCTGGAGAGGCTCGGGCTCGACGTGGAGGAGGACGGCAGCGCGCCCGACACCGGCTCTGAGGCGGGCAACCTGCTGGCCCACATGCCCGGCCCCGAGGGCGCCCGCACCATCCTGCTGTGCGCCCACCTGGACACCGTTCCGCTGGCCGCGCCCGTCGAGGTCGTGCGCGCGAACGGCGTGCTCTCGAACCGGCACGAGGCCATCCTGGGCGCCGACAACAAGGCCGCGGTGGCCACCGTGCTGGGCGCCGCCCGCCGGCTCGCCGCGGAGGGCTCGCCGGTGGGCCTGGAGCTGCTGTTCACGACCTGCGAGGAGCTCGCGCTGGCCGGAGCGAAGGCCTTCGAGCGAGCCCGGCTGCGCTCCGAGCTCGGCTTCGTGTTCGACCACGCCTCGCCGGTGGGCGAGCTCGTCACGGCCTCGCCGACCTACTACCGCCTCGAGGCCGACTTCCGCGGCCAGGCGGCCCACGCCGGTATCCGCCCCGAGGCCGGTCGCAACGCGATCGCCGCCGCCGCGCAGGCGGTCGCCGCGATGCGGATCGGCCGCCTCGACGAGTGGACCACGGCGAACGTCGGCCAGATCCAGGGCGGCACGGCGGCCAACGTGGTGGCGGAGCGCTGCCAGGTCGTGCTCGAGGCGCGCAGCCTCGACGACGCCCGTGCCGGCGAGGTGGTGAGCTCGATGGTAGACGCGGTGGCCGGGGCCGCGAGCGACGCCGAGTGCGACGTGGAGACCAGTGTCGAGCGCCTCTTCCAGGGCTACCGCCTGGCGCGCACCGCGCCCGTCGTGGAGGTGGCGGCCGCCGCGCTGCTTGCCACCGGGATCGAGCCGACCTACATCAACACGGGCGGAGGGAGCGACGCCAACGCGCTGATCGCCGCCGGGCTGCCCGTGCTCAACGTGGCCAACGGGACCGAGCGCAACCACCAGCCGGACGAGTCGGTCACGGTCGAGGCGCTCGAGCGGATGCTGGACGTGACCCTGGCGATCGTGGAGGCTGCGGCGCGATGAGCTTCGAGCGGATCGCGAGCCGGACGGCGTGGGAGGGGAAGCTGGCGACGGTGCGGGTCGACCGCTTCCGGTTCGAGGACGGCGAGGAGGCCGACCGCGAGATCGTGGAGCACCCCGGCGCCGTGGGCGTCGTGGCGCACGACGGCGAGCGGCTGTTCCTCGTCAGGCAGCCGCGCGAGGCCGTGGACGAGCCGGCCCTGCTCGAGCTGCCCGCCGGGAAGCTCGACGAGGAGGGAGAGGATCCGCTCGACACGGCCAAGCGGGAGCTGGCCGAGGAGATCGGAAAGGGAGCCCGCACCTGGCGCCGCCTGACGAGCTTCTACACCTCGCCGGGCTTCGCCGACGAGGAGTGCCACCTCTATCTGGCCACCGACCTCTACGACGAGGGTGCCGACGCCGGCGAGGAGGAGCGCATCGAGCTCGTCGAGGTGCCGCTCGCCGAGCTCGACCGGGTGATCCGGGAGTGCCGCGACGCGAAGACGCTCGTCGGGCTGCTTTGGTTCAAGGCGTTCGGCGACTGACCGCGCCCGACCGCTGACGCTCGTCTTGCAGCGCAAAGGGATGCCCGCCGCCGGGCCGAATCGAGTCGAAGATGGCCACGATCGAAAAGCCTCTCGCCGAGCGCCGCTACGAGCACCTCGTGCTCGACTTCCTCTCCTACCTCGAGTTCGAGCGCGGCCTATCCCGTAACACGCTGGAGGCATACCGGGGCGACCTGTTGCAGTTCGGCCGCTTCCTGGAGGAGCGCGGGGTGTCGGCGGTGGAGGCGGATACAGCGGACGTGGGGGACTTCCTGACGGGGCTGGCCACCGGCAACGGCGCGTGGGGAGCAGGGTCGGCGGGCGCGCCGAGGCCGGCGTCGCCGGCCACGATCCATCGCAAGTCCGCCTGCCTGCGCTCGTTCTACCGCCACCTGCGCCGCGAGGGCCTGCGCGACTCCGATCCCACGGCCGGCCTCAGCTCGCCCCGGCGCAGCCGCAAGCTGCCCCAGGTGCTCACGCGCGGTGAGGTGGAGCGCCTGCTCTCGACTCCGCGCGGGACCGACCTCCACGCCCTGCGCGACCGGGCGCTGCTCGAGCTGATGTACGCCTGCGGCCTGCGCGCATCCGAGGCGATCGGCCTCGAGCTGGGCGACGTGGACCTGGAGGAGCGGATGCTGCGCGCACGGGGCAAGGGCTCGAAGGAGCGGATCGTGCCGATGGGTCAGCAGGCGGCGCGGGTGCTGCGCGTCTACCTGGAGCGCGGCCGGCCGGGGCTCGTGAAGGAGCGCGTGGAGGCACACCTGTTCGTGAACTTCCGCGGCGGTCCGCTGACCCGGCAGGGCCTCTACAAGATCGTCCGCCGCCACGCCACCACGGCGGGACTCGCCGACAGAATGAGCCCCCACACGCTGCGTCACACGTTCGCCACCCACCTGCTGGCGGGCGGCTGCGACCTGCGCTCGGTGCAGGAGATGCTGGGACACGCGGACGTCGCCACGACCCAGCTCTACACGCACCTGTCGAGCGAGCGGCTGAAGGACGTGTACTTCAGGGCGCACCCGCGAGCGACCGTGGACTGAGGGGCCGGCGGGGCCGCGGCTCCCCCAGTGGTCTCTCCGACAAGTTCGTGCCCGATTTGATTGGAGGAGCGACCACTAGTCTCGACCTCGATGCCGGAGCTGCCCGAGGTCGAGACGATCCGCCGCCAGCTCGCGCCCGCGCTCGAGGGGCGACGCATCGTGGACGTCGAGGTGCGCGACCCGCGCTGGTGCGGGCCCGCGCCACCCGAGGCCGTGGAGGATGCCCTGCGCGGGCGGCTGGTCGAGCGGCTGGGAAGGCGGGGGAAGTACCTGATCGCCTCGCTCGAGGACGACGTCCACCTGGCCATGCACCTGCGCATGACCGGCAAACTGCTGCTGGTGCCGGCGGACAAAGAGGACCCGCCGCACCTGCGGGTGAAGGTGGAGCTCGGTCCCCGCGGGCGCGGAGCGCGGCATGCCGGCGAGCGCGGAGCGCGGCATGCCTGCGAGCGCGGAGCGCGGCGTGGCGGCGAGCGCCTCCTGTTCGTCGACGTGCGCCGCTTCGGCACAGGCGACGTGCTGCTCGGCAGCGACGCCCTGGCCGAGTACTTCGCCTCCCGCCTCGGGGTCGAGCCGCTCAGCCCCGACTTCACGGCCGAGGCACTGCACGCGCTGGCGCGCGGGCGCAGGCAGCCCGTCAAGGCCTTTCTGCTGACCCAGGAGCGCGTGGCCGGCGTGGGCAACATCTACGCCGACGAGGCGCTCTTCCGCGCCCGGATCCATCCGCTGCGCCCGGTGGGCTCGCTCAGGCGGACCCAGGTGGAGGACCTGTGCGACGCCGTGGTCGAGACGCTCGAGGCCGGGATCGACGCCAAGGGCGCGTCGATCGACGACTACCGCCACGTCGACGGCGCGCAGGGGAGCTTCCAGGATCGCTTCCTCGTGCACACCCGCGCCGGCGAGCCCTGCCCCCGCTGCGGCGCGCCGATCGAGAAGCTGCGGGCGGCGGGACGCGGGACCTACGTCTGCCCACGCTGCCAGCGCCGGCCCCGCGCCGTCACGCGGCGAGCAGGGCCTCGAGCGTCCCGGCCCGGTCGGCCTCCAGCAGCTCGCGGAAGCCGCCGATAGAGCGCTCCCCGATCACGATCTGGGGGAACGTCATCTGGCCCGTGAGCGCGACGAGACCGGCCCGCCCGTCCGGGTCCTTGGCCAGATTGACCTCCCGATAAGGCACCCCGCGCGCCTGCAGCAGCGCCTTCGCCTGGCGGCAGAAGCCGCACGGCTCGGTCGTGTAGAGGGTCACACCGTTCTCGTCCGCCATCCCGTTCAGAGTTTAGGTGTGCCCGGAAGCTTCAAGACCGAAGCGATAGTCCTGCGCTCGATCCGCTACGGCGAGGCGGACCGTGTGCTGCACCTCTACACGCCCGACCGCGGCCGGCTGGGCGCTGTGGCGAAGGGGGTGCGGCGGGTGAAGTCGCGCCTGGGGGGACGGCTAGAGCCGCTCAGCCGCGTCCGCCTGGTGATGTACGAGGGCCGCGGCGAGCTGTGTACGATCAGCCAGGCCGACAGCGTCCACGTGCACGCGGCCCTGCGCGAGCGGCGCGCCTCGCTCGAGCGCGCCACCCAGGCCTGCGAAGCGGTCCTGCGCCTGCTCGACTCGACCGAGCCCAACCGCCCGGCCTACAACCTGCTCTGCCACGAGCTGGCGCTGCTCGACGCGAGCGCCGGCGCCGCCAGCCGCGCCCAGGCGCTGGCGTTCCGGATGAAGCTGCTGCTGGCCGCGGGCTTCGCCCCCGAGCTGGCCTCGTGCGCGACCTGCGGCGAGGCCGAGCACCTGGGCGCCTTCTCCCCGAGCGCGGGCGGAGTGGTGTGCGCCGGCTGCGAGGCCGGCTCGTTCCCGCTCGGCGAGGAGGCGCACCGCTTCCTGGCCGGCGCCCTGGCGCAGCCGCTGTCGGAGACGCCGCGGGCGCCCGAGCCCGCGCTCTCCCAGGCCGACCGGGCGATAGCCGAGACGCTGGAGCACCACGCGCACGTCCGGCTCAGGCGCGTCGCTTAGGATCCGCCCGTGCCCGACACCAAGCTGGTCTACGACTTCGCCGCGGGGTCGAAGGAGATGCGGGAGCTGCTGGGCGGGAAGGGCGCGAACGTGGCCGAGATGGTGCGCGTGCTCGGAGCCGACCGCGTGCCGGCCGGCTTCGCGATCACCACCGAGGCCTGCGTGGCCTACATGGAGAACGGGGACATCCCCGGCGAGGAGATCGCCGCCGCGCTCGAGCGCCTCGAGGAGCAGGCGGGCAAGGAGCTGGGGGACCGAGGCGACCCGCTGCTCGTGTCGGTCAGGAGCGGGGCGCGCGAGTCGATGCCGGGGATGATGGACACGGTCCTGAACCTCGGGCTGAACGACGAGGCGGTCGCCGGGCTCGGCGACGACCGCTTCGCGTGGGACTCCTACCGCCGCTTCGTGCAGATGTTCGGAAACGTCTGCCGGGGGATCGCCGGCGAGCGCTTCGAGGAGCTGATCAAGGAGCGAAAGAGCGCCGCCGGGGCGAATGAGGACGTCGACCTCGACACCGACGACCTGAGGAGGCTCACCGACGAGTTCAAGCGCCTCTTCCGCGACGAGACCGGCGAGGACTTCCCCCAGGACCCGCAGGAGCAGCTGCACCAGGCGATCCGCGCCGTGTTCGACTCCTGGATGGGCGAGCGCGCGGTCCAGTACCGGCGCATCAACCGCATCCCGGACGAGTGGGGCACGGCGGTGAACGTGCAGCAGATGGTGTTCGGCAACCGCGGCGAGCGCTCGTGCAGCGGGGTGGCCTTCTCCCGCGACGAGGTCACGGGCGAGCCCAAGCCGTCGGGCGACTTCCTGCCCAACGCCCAGGGCGAGGACGTGGTCTCGGGCGTGCGCACCCCGCTCGACCTGCACGCCATGCGCGACTCGATGCCCGAGGCCTACGAGCAGCTGATGGACATCCTGCGCCGGCTCGAGCGGCACTACCGCGACATGCAGGACACGGAGTTCACGGTGGAGGAGGGCAGCCTCTACATGCTCCAGACCCGCAACGCCAAGCGCCCGGCGCAGGCGGCGGTGAGATTCGCGGTGGATGCGGTGGAGGAGGGCCTGCTCGACAAGGCGCAGGCGCTTCGCACGATCGACGCGGGCAGGCTCGACGCCCTGCTGCACCCCGGCTTCGCCCCGCAGGCCGAGTTCGACACGCTGGCCGCGGGCGTGCCCGCCTCGCCGGGCGCGGCCACCGGCGAGATCGTGTTCACGGCCCGCGACGCGGTGGAGGCGGCCGCGGACGGGCGCGCGGTGATCCTGGTCCGGCCCTTCACCGAGGCCGACGACGTGGCCGGCTTCCACGCCGCCAAGGGCATCCTCACGTCCGAGGGCGGGAAGGCTTCCCACGCCGCGCTGGTCGCCCGCGGCATGGGCCGGCCGGCGGTGGTGGGAGCGTCGGCGCTCGCGATCGACCTCGACGCGAGGGTCATCACCGTCGACGGCACGAAGATCGAGGAGGGCGACCGGATCGCGATCGACGGCACCAAGGGCTGCGTGACGCTCGAGGACGTCCCGCTCGTGGACCCCGAGGTCAACGCTGACTTCGAGCGCGTACTCGAGTGGGCGGACGAGGTCCGCCGGCTCGGGGTACGCGCCAACGCCGATACGCCGGAGGACGCCCGCAAGGCGCGCGCGTTCGGGGCCGAGGGCATCGGCCTGTGCCGGACCGAGCACATGTTCATGGCCGCGGACCGCCAGCCGAAGATGCAGGCGATGATCATGGCCGAGGACGGCGAGCACCGCCGCGCCGCGCTCGCCGAGCTGCTGCCGCTCCAGACCGAGGACTTCGAGGGCCTGTTC
>JBOGXS010000214.1:0-6554 GCA_050693815.1 Thermoleophilaceae bacterium
CGGCGCTGGCCCGCGACGATCCCGAGCCGGTCGCTCCCCCGCGCGTGCCGGCCACGCTGAGCCGCAGGCACCGCGGGCGCGAGTCGACGCAGCAGGCCTTCGGGCGCTTCTTCGTCGACCTGGTGCACGAGGCGCCCGAGGTGGCCGAGCGCGTGGTGACGGTCAGCCCCGACGTGGCCAGCTCCACCAACCTGGGCGGCTGGATCAACAAGAGCTCGATCTTCTCCGTGGGCGAGCGGCGCGACTGGTTCGCCGACGACACGCAGACGCTCGTGCACTGGCACGAGACGCCGCGCGGCCAGCACATCGAGCTGGGGATCGCCGAGACGAACCTGGTGGGGCTGCTGGGCGAGCTCGGCGCCACCTGGAGCCGCCACGGCCAGCCGCTGTTCCCGATCGGCACGATCTACGACCCCTTCGTCGGCCGCGCGCTGGAGCCGTGGTCGTTCGGCATGTACGCCGGCGGGCAGTCGATCCTGGTCGGCACGCCGAGCGGGGTGTCGCTGGCCCCGGAGGGCGGCGCCCACCAGTCGGTCGTCACTCCCTCGATCGGGATCGGACAGCCGGGCTGCACCGCCTGGGAGCCGGCCTTCGGCCAGGACCTCGAGTGGACCCTGCTGCACGCACTCGCGCAGCTCGCCCGCCCCGGCGGCGAGTCGGCCTACCTGCGGCTCTCCACGCGCCCCGTCGACCAGTCGCTGGCGGGCGAGGCCACCCCGGAGCAGCGCGAGTTCGTGGTGGCGGGCGGCTATCCGCTTCGCCGTGCCCGCGGGCGGCCCCGCGTGACGCTCGCCGGGATGGGCGCGGTGATGCCCGAGCTGATCGCCGCAGCCGAAGTGCTGGGCGACGGCACCGAGGTGCTCTGCCTGACGAGCGCGGATCTGCTCTTCCGCGCGGTGCGCGCCCGGGCGGGCTTAGGCGAGCACCCGGACGGGATCCTCGACGAGCTGCTGCCCGCCGACCGCGCGGCGCCGCTCGTGACCGTGCTCGACGGCGATCCGCACGCGCTGACCTTCCTGGCCGCCGTGAACGCGACGCCCCTGACGCCGCTGGGCGTGACGAGCTTCGGCCAGTCGGGCGACGTCGCCGAGGTGTACGAGCACCACGGCATCGACGCGGAGACGATCGTGGGCGCGGCGCTGGACCTGATGTGAGCGATCCGCGCGCGCTCGGCCGAGCCGAGCGGTTGCGGCACGGCCGGCTAAGCAGCGGCCAGCAGCTCGGGTACCTCGAGCACGTCGCAGCACAGCTCGACGAGCTCGGGGTCGAAGGCGGCGCCGGCACCCTCGCGGAGGGCGTCCGGCGAAGGGCTGGCGGCCACCGCCGCGATGCGCGCGAAGAGCGGGATCTCCTCGCCCGCCAGGGCGTGCGGGTAGCCTGCGCCGTCCCAGCGCTCGTGGTGCGAGCGCACCACGGAGCGGGCGGCGGGGCCGATCGGCTCGTCGCGCAGGAGGTCGAGCCCGCGCAGCGGGTGGCGCCGCAGCAGCTCGAGCTCGTCGTCGGCGAGCGGGCCGGCCTTGTGCACGAGCGCGGGCGGCAGCGCCAGCATGCCGATGTCCTGGAGGAAGAGCCCGAGGCCGAGCTCGAGCATCGCGTCGCCGGAGAGGTCCAGGCGCTGCCCCACCAGCAGGCCGGCCACCGTGGTGTCGATCGGGTGGTCGGCGCCCTGCTCGACCTCCGAGACGATGCGACGAGCCGCGTCGCCGAGGTCCCGGAGGCGCCCGCGGTCCAGCAGGTCGCCGGGCATGCTGCGCGCGTCGGCGTCGGCGCGCTCCAGGGCGACGCGGGCGGCCCGGCGGGTGGCGTTTGACAGCGGTGCCATTCCCAGTACTAATCGGCACCGCGCGACCCGACTTGACCCGGAGCTAGCATGGACGGTCCATGCTCTCCCTCTACCGCCGCCACCGCCCCAGGACCTTCGACGAGGTGGTGGGCCAGGAGCACATCGTCCGCACGCTTCGCAACGCGATCGAGCTCGGCAAGGTCCACCACGCATACCTGTTCGTCGGCTCCCGCGGCACGGGCAAGACGTCGATGGCCAAGCTGCTGGCCTGCGCGCTCAACGGCGGCGGCGGGCCGCGCACCGACTTCGATCCCGAGGATCCGGCCTGCCGCGCCATCCTCGCCGGCACCTCTCTCGACGTGGTGGAGATGGACGCCGCCTCGAACAACTCGGTCGACGACATCCGCGAGCTGCGCGAGAACGTGGCCCTCGCCCCGATGCAGGGCGGCCGGCGCATCTACATCCTGGACGAGGCGCACATGCTCTCCACCGCGGCGTGGAACGCCTTCCTGAAGACCCTCGAGGAGCCCCCCACGCACGTGGTCTTCGTCCTCGCCACCACCGAGGCGCACAAGGTCCCCGCCACGATCGTGGACCGCTGCCACCGCTTCGACTTCCAGCGCCCCTCGCTCGAGCAGATCGCCGGCGTGCTGCGCCGCGTGGCAGCCGGCGAGGGGATCGAGCTGCCGGATCCCGCCGTGGGCATGCTCGCCCGCTCCGCGACGGGCAGCTTCCGCGACGCGCTCGGCACGCTCGAGCAGCTGGTCACCTACGGCGGCAAGCAGGTGAAGCTCGAGGACGTGCTCGACATCCTCGGCGTGGCGGACGCCGAGCTCGTGCTCGAGGCAGCCCAGGCGCTCGCCGACCGCGACCCGCGCGCCGCGCTGCTCGCCGTGCAGCGGCTGTCCGACTCCGGGCGTGACTTCACCCAGTTCATGCGCGACCTGTCGGCCCACCTGCGCCACCTGTTCGTGGTGCAGACGCTCGGCGAGGTGCCCGACTCCTTCTCGGTCACCGCCGAGCACACGGACCGCCTCGGCGCCCAGGCCGAGCAGCTCTCCCAGGGGGAGATCCTGCGCGCGATCGACTTCCTGGCGGGGGCGATCGCCGCGGTCAAGGACGGCTCCGAGCCGCGCATCCAGCTCGAGATGGCGCTGCTGAAGGCCACCCAGCCGCAGGCCGACCTGTCGCTGCAGGCGCTGATGTTCCGTATCGAGCAGCTGGAGTCACGGCTGGGCGAGGCGCCCGCCCCGGGGCAGGCCGCCGCTCCGGCCGCCGAGCCCGCTCCGGAGCCCTCGCCGGCGACTCCCACCCGCTCCGCCGCGGGTGGACCGGTGGCCGCCGTGGCCACCCAGCCCAAGGCCGAGGCGGAGCCGGTGGCGGTCCGCGTGCTCGACCTCGAGCAGCTGCAGGCGATCTGGCCCGCCGTGGCCCAGGCCGTGAGCGAGGAGAACACGATGCTGGGCGCCGCCCTCGGCGCCGCCCGGCCCGTGGCGCTGGCCGGTGAGCGGCTGACCGTCGCGTTCCCCGCCGACGCCGCCTTCGTCAAGAAGAAGGCCGAGGCGAACCGGGAGCTGGTGGCGCGGGCGCTGCGCGGCCTGACCGGACAGGGGCTGAGCGTGGCCTACGAGCTGCGTGAGGACGCCGCGTCCGACGCGCCGCCCCTGCTGGGCGAGGAGGAGCTGATCGAGCGGCTGCGAGCGGAGTTCGCGGCGGAGGAAGTCTTCGAAGAGGAACAGGAGTAGCCGATGGCCGGGCAGCCGAACATGAACGCCATGATGAAGCAGGTCCAGAAGATGCAGGCCGACCTGGTCAAGGCCCAGGAGGAGCTCAAGAACGAGGTGGTCGAGGCCACCGCCGGGGGCGGCATGGTGGCGGTGAAGATCACCGGCGACCTCGAGCTGAGGGAGGTCCGGATCGATCCCGAGGCGGTGGACCCCGAGGACGTCGAGCTGCTCCAGGACATGGTCCAGGCGGCCGTGAACGAGGCGATCCGGTCGGCCCAGGAGCTGGCCGCCTCGAAGATGAACGCCGCCGCCGGCGGGCTGGCCGGACCGGGCGGCCTGGGCGGGCTGGGGCTGCCGGGTTTTAGATCCGGGGGCTCGCGCCACCGGGCCCCCGCTGATTCCTGGCCGCGCTCCTAGGGCTCGGCGCCCGCCGTCCGCAGGCTCCGCCCCGGCGCCCGCTCGCCCAGGGCGAAGCGCGGCTCCGGCTGCGCCGGCCCCGCCAGCACGTCCGCCACGTGCTCGGCGAGCGCCGGCCCGTGCTTGAAGCCGTGGCCCGAGCCGCCGCCCAGCAGCCAGACCCGCTCGTGCTCGGGGTGGCGGGCGAAGACGAACTCGCCGTCCGGGGTGAGGCTGTAGTGGCACCCGGGCGCGCTCGCCACCGGGGCGCCGGCCAGCCTCGGGAAGCGTCGGGCGAGGTACTCGCGCGCGCGGTCGATCGTCTCAGCCGCGGCCCGAGGCGGCCGCCGGTCGGGATCGACCTCCGGACCGTCCATGTCCGGCCCGACCTTGAAGCCGTAGGGCTCGACGCGGGCGTGCCCGTAGAAGGCGGCGTCGAAGTCGACCCAGCCGGGTCCGTCCCACTCCGGCGGCACCTCGAACAGCACCAGCTGCTGGGACGTGACCCTCAGCCGGACGAGCTCGGGAAAGAGTCCGGCGAGCCAGGCGCCGCAGGCCCAGACGACGGCGTCGGCCTCGAGCCGCCGGCCGTCGATCAGCGCGGCAGCGCCACCCGGTCGGGCGGCGCCCTGCCCGAGAAGCGTCCCGTTCGCGACCGCCCGCCGCACCAGCGCCCGCACCCCGTCGGCGGCGCGCAGCACCCCCGCCCCGGGCTCGTGCAGGACGAAGGCGAGGTCGTCCACGGCCAGGCTCGGGAAGAGGGCGGCCCCCTGCTCGGGCGAGAGGCGCTCCACGGGGATACCCTCGGCGCGCAGCACGCGCTCGGACTTGGCCTCCCAGCCGTCCTCGCGCCGTGCGAGCCAGGCCACGCCCGACTCCACCAGCACGTGGTCGCCGAGCTCCCGCCACAGCTCGAGCGCACGGCGGGCGGAGCGGGCATAGAAGGCGTCGGACCCATGCGAGCAACGGATCAGGCGCGTCTCGCCGCCGGACTCGGCCCGCGGGTTTCCGGGCTCGAAGCGATCCACCAGCGTGACCTCCCAGCCCTCCAGGGCGAGCCGGTCCGCCAGCGAGGCGCCGAACACGCCGGCGCCGATGACGAGGGCTGAGGGCATGGCCGATCCCAAAGCTACGCTTGTCCGTCCTTGCTCGCCGCACCGGTCAGCCGCCTTATCACCGAGCTTGCCCGCCTGCCCGGCATCGGGCAGCGCACCGCGCAGCGGCTCGCCTTCCACCTCCTGAGCGCGTCCGATGAGGAGGCGCTCGCGCTCGCCGACGCCATCCGCGAGGTCAAGGAGACGGTGGGCCAGTGCGAGGTCTGCTTCAACCTGGCCACAGAGGAGCGCTGCCGCATCTGCCAGGAGGGGCGTCGCGAGCGGGCGGTCATCTGCGTGGTCGAGCAGCCCAGCGACGTGATCCCGATCGAGCGCTCGGGCGAGTTCCACGGCGTCTACCACGTGCTGGGCGGGGCCCTGTCGCCGATCGACGGGGTCGACCCCGAGGACCTCCACCTGTCGGAGCTGCTCGGCCGGGTGGACAACGGGGCCGGCGTGCGCGAGGTGGTGATCGCCACCAACGCCACCACCACCGGCGAGGCCACGGCGCTCTACCTGGCCGACGCCCTGCGCGAGCGCGCCCCGGGCGTGGCCGTGACCCGGCTGGCCAGCGGCCTGCCGGTGGGCTCGGACCTCGAGTACGCGGACGAGATCACCCTTGGGCGCGCCCTTCGGGGTAGGCACGCCGTCTAGGGGAGCCCGCTCCGTCCGGGGGCAGCCCGCTATAACCGCCGCAATGGAGGGCAGCCTCTCGCCAGGCACGGTCTTCGCGGGGTACCGGATCGAGGGGATCGCCGGCCGCGGGGGGATGGGCGTCGTCTACCGGGCAACCCAGCTGGCGCTCGAGCGCCCGGTGGCGCTCAAGCTCGTGGCGCCCGAGCTCGCCGAGGATGCCGAGTTTCGGGAGCGCTTCAAGCGCGAGTCGAGGCTGGCCGCCTCGATCGACCACCCGAACGTGATCACGATCCACGAGGCGGGCGAGGCGCAGGGCCTCCTCTACATCAGCATGCGGTACGTCGAGGGAACCGACCTGGGCGCCCTGATCGCGCAGGAGGGGCCGCTCGATCCCGACCGCGCCGCGCGCGTCGTCGCGCAGGTGGCCGCCGCCCTCGACGCCGCGCACTCCCGCGGCCTCGTGCACCGCGACATCAAGCCGGCGAACGTGCTGATGGAGCGGCGCGGCGGTGACGAGCACGCGTACCTCACCGACTTCGGCCTGACCAAGCGAAGCGACGCCCGCTCGGAGCTCACGCGGACCGGCCAGTGGGTCGGCACGCTCGACTACGCGTCGCCGGAGCAGATCGCCGGCGGCTCGGTCGACGCGCGGGCGGACGTCTACGCGCTCGGCTGCGTGCTCTACAAGGCGCTCGCCGGCAGCGCCCCGTTCGGCGAGCGCGACGACGTGGCGAAGCTCTACGCCCACGTCAACGAGGAGCCCACGCCGGTCACCGAGCGGCGCCCGGAGATCCCGGGGGAGCTCGACCGCGTGGTCCGCCGCGCGCTCGCCAAGAGTCCTGACGAGCGGTTCGCCTCGGCCGGGGACCTCGGCCGGGCCGCCCGGGCGGCCGCCGACGGACGGGCGCCGGCCCTGGT
>JBOGXS010000215.1:0-10460 GCA_050693815.1 Thermoleophilaceae bacterium
AGGAACACGATGAGGTACGCGACGTACCAGCGGGCCGCCGACCTGACGTCGCTGAAGACGAGCGCCGCGAGCGGGGCGAGAATCCCCCACAGGCCGACGCCGCCGGATTCGAGAAATCCGCCGAGCGCAATCATCGAGAGCGTCGGCGCGAGCAGGATGTCGACCTGGCCCACGAGGAGCAGCCACGGGAAGTCGCGCGTGCGCGCGAATACGACGATCGCACCGAACAGGACGCCGAAGTACACGAGCGGCACCAGACCGACCGGCGATCCGAACGCGAGATACAGCGCCCCCCACAACGCCGCGACCGGCAGGATCAACACTGAGATCAGGACCAGCAGGGCCTTTCGAGCACGCAGGTCCTCGTCGTCGTGGGGATCCACGCCGACGAGCGTCAGGCGCGCGGTGACGCGACCCGCCGCCGCTTGGATCCGGTCGAGGAGGTACATCGCGGGAGACGTTACTGGTGGACCCGTCGCCACCCGCGGTCGCTCCGAACACGGCACCGGGAGCCAGGTCGAATCCCGCCCGTCGACATCGCCCGGCGGCTCACCCACGCGATCTGGCACATGCTCACTCGCAACCAGCAGTTCGCTCCCCGAGGATCCGCACCGGCGCCTGGCCAGGACAAGCGTCGCTGCCTGACGACCTTCGGCCCGTCGTGCCCTGGGTGTCCATTCGGTGTCTAAACCCGCGGCGTTTCAGCCCCATTCGTAGAATCGCCAGACGCACGCGCCGACAGCGGAACGGCCTATTTGTAGGCATTTTCAGGCCGGCTACGCATTCGGCACCCAAACGCCCGGTCCCAGCGTCCGTCGGGAGGGCCTCTCGCAAGCGACAGGCGAGCACTCTCTCGAGCGCCTCGAGTGCCGCTCCGTCCTCGGTTGGACCCAACCTCGGCGAGGAGCAACGGGACCGTCGGCGCAGCGTGTCACGGGCCATGCGGTGGTCCAGCGGCCGAGGCGCCTCGGCCTCGAGCCCCGGCTCGTCGAAGATCTCGAAGTCGCGTCCCCAAAGCATCGCTCTGGACTAGGGACTTGCTAGCCGCTTTGCTGTGACTCGCCGGCGACGGACAGGGCTCCGAGCGAGGCCGCGGCCAGCGCCGTGGCTGCCATCAACCCGGCCGCCGGGCGAGGAACGGCGCCGCGGCGCCATTCCGTTGCGATTGCGAGGAAGTCGAGCGCGTCGACGGCCGGCTGGAGTCGCCACCACTGAGCGCGGTTAGCGCCGCTCGCCGCGTACATCCCGGCGGCAAGCGACAGGTTGCGGATGCCCCACATGCGGCCAATCACTGGCAGCTGTGGGTTGGCATCGGGGTCGAGGAAGAACGCCCTGCCAGCGAGCCGCGGCGCGAGCAGCGTCGAGATGCCAAGCGCAGTTCGCGCGCCAAGCAGCGCGCGGCCCGTAGAAGTCGAAGGAAGCGCCATCCGGCGAAGTCTGACCGAATGCTCGCCGCCAGGCGCTTCCGCTCTGCGCGGAGGCTGTCGCACAAAGCCGTCTCAGAAAATGCTCCAGGGCGCTCGCGGAGGTGCATTGCCAGAGCCGCCGTGCGAGAAGACCTTGCGACGCACCGGCCGCCCGCGACGAACGCGATGGCATATTTGGGGCGCACCCTTAGAAGCGATCCAGCGGCCTCGCCGGGGCCACTGCAACCTGCCGCGCCGAGCAGCAGTCCTGGACTTGGCCTGCGACTCGCCGCGCTAGGCAGCGCCGCGTTCTGCGAGCTGTCCCGGGGCAAGGACGCGCTCTTCGCCGTCTGGGTAGATGAGCACTACCGGTCGGCGCTCACGTGCGTGGCGAGCGACGATCGCACCCAGATCCGGCATATCCGACGCTACAAACGCAGCCCCGTCCGGATAAGGGCTCCGCCCCGCCACGGCCAACTCGGTCGCGAGCCTGAAGCGCTCGGCCGCGAGCTCGCTTGCAACGCTTCGCTTGTCCTCTAGGCCCGCCATGCCCCGATCATCTTCTCGTATCCCGCAAGGACCCTCCGCTTCACCGACAAGGCTGGAAGGCGGCGCCCAGCTCCCGAGCGTCGGCCCGTGTGACGGGCAGATATCGCAGGATTCGCCATACGTCTGAGCCGACCCGGCAGACCCCCAAGACGACCGCGTTGGTCTCCAAGCATGAGCCTGTTGACGCTCCCCCAGTAGCTGCAGACGCCAACGGGCCCGCGCGGCGCGGTGCCGCGCAGGCCCATCGCGTGCGGCCGGGGCTCCAGATGCGCCGCAAGTTTCTCGCGAGCGATTGCTGTCCCGCCCCAGCGTCATCATTGAGGTCGTCATGGGCGACGAGCCGGTCGAGCCACATCCCCGGCAAACGCAGCCGGCGACCTGGAACGACTCCGCGCGGATCGCGGTCCATCGCCAGCTAACTCCGAGCGGCCGAGTCCGGCTGATGATCGAAGCCAGCCGCGCCGCATTGCGGTTCGCGCACGGCCGGCGCGTCGATGAGCGCTGAGCCCGTCTTCGAACCCGACCGCGTGGTGGCGGCGCTCAACGCTGCGGCGGTTGAGTACGTAATCGTCGGGGGGCTGGCGGTCGGGGCACACGGGGTCGTGCGCGCCACGCGCGACGTCGACATCGTTGCCGCGCCAGATCAGCGAAACACGGACCGCCTCGCAGAATGCCTTCAGACACTCGGCGGCGAACATCCGATCGAGGGACCGCTAACCGGAGCCGCACTTGTCAGGCCGGCCAGCTTCAAGGTTCAGACCAAGCACGGTGAGGTGCAGGTGCTGAACCGAATGGAGGGGGTCCCAAGCTTCGCTGAGTTGCGACGCGATCAAATCCACGTCGAAATCGCGTCGGACGCGGTCGCTCCGGTCTGTTCCCTTGCCCACCTGCGAGCGATGAAGCGCGCCGCCGATAGACCACGCGACCGCGTAGATCTCGCCGAGCTGGCAGAACTGCACGGCCGTGCCTAGCGGGCACCGCGAGACGGACCTGCCAGGACTCGAACGCGAGACCTCCGGCTCCGTGTACCGGATCCGCCGAAAGCGCTCGCCGGTTCGCGGGTCCGAAGTCAGTCCGGAAGCTCCAGGGTAAATGGCGTCGAATCCCGGAAACCCATCCCGCGACGAGTCGCCTGGACCGGCTTCCAGAGCTGGAACTGCCCGCCCTCGCCGAGCGGGTCCTCGAGGCTCTGGTTCGGCCCGGCGACGAAGCCGTCGAGCGACATCGAGATGTGACTGGTGACGGAGCTCATGCTCCTATGACCTCCGCACGCCGCCGGATTGAGCGGCGCGCGCACCTTGACCCAGGGCGAGCCGAGCGCGCTCGAGAAGTGCCAGGCAGGCACCCTCTCCCGGGTGCCGTACCGGGCCACGATCCTGACGTTCAGCGCGGCTTCCGTGTAGGCGGGCGCCCGTCGATCAGGCGGGCTTCAGGCCGTAATCTGCTCGGCGAACCTATGCAGGTAGAGCGGCCAGCCCTGGTCGCCGCCGACGCCGTCGCGCTCCGCTTCCCAGCCGTCGCCGTGGCGGTCGAGGTTGCGGTGCTCGAGCTCGACGCGCGTACGGTCCGGCGCCTCGGCGATGAACCGCACCTCGACTTCGCTGGTCTTCTCGAGATCGGTTTCGATCTGCCACTGCGGACTGATGTCCCAGCTGAAGACGACTCGGCTGGGCGGCTCGTAGGCGAGCACTCGGGCCCAGCGGCACTCGCTCCCGTCGACGCCGCGGTCGTAGATGTTGCCGCCCACGTACGACTCGAAGACCGTCTCGGCGATCTCAACCTCAAGCATGTTGTGCTCGCGTGGCTTGAAGCTGCCGAAGCCATCGGTGAAGACCGAGAAGGCGCGCTCGATGGGCGCCTCGACGACGGTGGAGTTCCGGACGGACGTTTCCGATGCCTGCGTGCTCATGAGCTCTCCTTCATTTGTTCTCGACGGCCGTCTGGTAGGCCGCCAGGGCTTGGTCCCAGAAGTGGTCGAGATAGGCCCGCAGCGCGCCGAGTCCATCGGGATCCAGTTGGTAGACGCGGCGAGTCCCGGCTCGCCGGTCGACCACCAGGTGCGCGTCCTTTAGCACCTTCAAGTGCTGCGACACCGCGGGCCGGCTGACCGGCAGCTCGCTGGCGAGCTCGCCCACCGCCCGCGGACGATCCGCCAAGCGCTCGAAGATCGCCCGCCTCGTCGGATCGCCGAGCGCGGTCCACCCGGCCGCTTGGTAAGTCTGCACGAACGGTAAGCTAGCACTTACGCCTGCTGGTGTCAATGCAGGCGGCTACAACTGCATGTATCAGGCCGGCGGGCCGGCTGCTCCGAGCGATACGTGCCTAGCCGGCGCGCCGGCGGGCCAGCAGCGAAATGCTCGTGACGCCGTACTTCTGGGTCGCGTTGTCCGCCCGCTCGGACAGAATCGATATTCCGAGTTCTCGCGCCAGGCCGCGATCTCCAAGCCGGCGGCTTCGATCGCCTCGCGGTACCGGTCGCGCTGCATCGCTCCGCCGATGCACGCTGCCCAGAGCGACGCGTCCCAGGGAAGCCGCCGTCGCGTTCGGGACTTCTTCAAGACCGGTAAGCCGGTCGGCGTGATCTGCCACGGCCCCTGGACGCTGGTCGAGGCCGACTTGGTGCGCGGCGGACGCTGACCTCCTATCCCAGCCTGCGGACCGACATCCGCAACGCGGGCGGCAACGTCGTCGACGAGGAGGTCGTGACCGACCAGGGCCTCGTCTCGAGCCGCAACCCCGAGGACCTGCCGGCCTTCTACGCGAAGATCGTCGAAGAGTTCACCGAGGGCACACACCAGGTGCACGACGAGGGGGCGACTGCCCGGGCCACGTCCTGAGGCCCTTACCCGGCGCTGCCTTCGTCGCCGGTCGGCGCGTCGGCGCGCTGGCCGGCGTGATCCGCCGCCGCGCGCTTCCTCAGGTTCTTCTTCACCTGCTTCTCCACCCGACGCTCGCGCAGCCTGCGTTCGCGGTTGAGCTTCGCCATCGTGGTCTTCCTGTTACTTGAGGCCATGTCTGTCCTTCGAGTCGTGGACCTACCTGCGCTTCGCGCGAGCACGGCGGACGGATGGCCCGCGCACGAGCCATCCGTCGCGCCCCAACGGTGCCTGGGCCTAGAGCACCTGCACGTTCGCGGCGGCCGGGCCCTTCGCGCCCTGCTCGGCCTCATAGCTCACCTTCGCGCCCTCGGTCAGCGACCTGAAGCCGCTGGACTGGATCGCGTTGTGGTGCACGAACAGGTCCTTGCCGGGCTCGTCAGGTGTGATGAACCCGAAGCCTTTGTCGTCGCTGAACCACTTTACGGTTCCTGTTGCCATCTCTATCCCCTCCGGGGTATGTGCACGGCGAAACGCGGAGGGTGCTCGAGGCAACAACTGCGGAAACGCGGAGCACTGCTTTCGGTCGAGCGGACGCTCGACCCGTAGGAGCAGTTTAGCGCCTTCCGTCGCTCGGGTGCACGAGCACGACATGCGCGGCGTTGAGTGCGATGGGCTCCCCGCTATCGGACTGGGTCAGCCGAGCAAGCGTCCCGGCGCTGCTGCGCGCGGCGTTCTCGAGCGCCTTCACGACCTCATCGAGCGAAGCGTCGACCTCGAGGTGGTCGCCGGTGGCAAGCAGGATCCGCGTCACTGGAAATACCTGAGTGCGGTCCGGGGACGTCCCCGGGACGCTTGCCAGAGGATAGCCGGGGTTGCCGGTAGCCTTCGTACGGTACCCATCGTCGGGTGTATCTCGCCTCCTACACCCTCCGTGGGCTCAGTCCCGGGCTTGGAGGCGGCAAAGGCGGATGCATGAGCACCCCGCAGGAACGTGCGGAGCAGAAGCGCCAAGAGAAGCTGGAGCTGATCCGCGAGCAGGTCGACAGCGGCCAGCTGAAGATCAGGCAGATGACGCCGGCGGAGCGCGCGAAGCACCCGCCGCGTCCGCGCCCGGAGAAGCGCGGACGCTGGTGATGCATCCCTAGAGGGCGAGACCCTTCGCGATCCGCCGGACGTTGTCCGACTGATCGGGCGCCACGAGGGTGATGCCGGTGCCGCCGCGCCCGGCGCGGCCGGTCCGGCCGACGCGGTGCACGTAGCCGTCGCGGTCCTCCGGGGCGTCGAAGTTGATGACGTGCGTGATGTCGTCGATGTCGAGGCCTCGCGCCGCGACGTCGGTGGCGATCAGCGTGTCGACGTCACCGGCGCCGAAGCGCGCCAGCGCCTTCTCGCGCTGTGACTGGGTCTTGTTCCCATGCATTGCGATGGACTCGATGTCGCGGGCGCGCAGGCGCTTGACGAGGCGGTCCGCGCCGCGCTTGGTGCGCACGAAGACCAGCGTCAGGCCGCGGTCGCGGTCGTGCAGCTCGCGTACGAGCGCATCGACCTTCGCGTCTCGGGCCACCGAGACGAAGCGGTGGTCCACGTCGCCGCGTCGCTCGCGCGGCGGGGCTTGCTCGTGGCTGCGGGCGTCGCGCGTGTAGGCGCGCGCCAACCGGCCGACGCTGCGGTCGAGGGTCGCGGAGAAGAAGAGTGTCTGGCGCCGGCGCGGGATCGAGGCCACGATCCGGTCCACGGCGGGCCGGAAGCCCATGTCGAGCATCCGGTCGGCTTCGTCGAGGACAAGGATCCTCACCCGGGCGAGCGAGACAGTGCGGCGGGCGATGAGGTCCTCGAGCCGGCCGGGCGTCGCCACGAGGATGTGGGCGCGACGGGCCAGCTTGCTCTGGCGCTCGATGCCCGCGCCGCCATAGACGGCCGCCACCGACAGGGCACGCGCCTGAGCGATCGGCCGCATCTGCTCGACGATCTGGCCGGCGAGCTCTCGCGTCGGCGCCAGCACGAGAGCGCTTGGCCGTGGGTCGCCGACGTCGAGGCGCTCCACGACGGGAACGGCAAACGCGAGCGTCTTGCCGGACCCCGTCGGGGACTGGACGAGTACGTCGCGACCGGCCAGGGCGTCCGGCACGACCACGCGCTGAACGGCGAACGGCGCCTCGATTCCCCTCCTGACGAGGGCCTCGGCCACGGCGCGCGAGGCACCCAGGCCCGTGAAACCACGAGATGACAACGATTGCTCCTTGCTGGCGGCCGAACGGCCACCGGACGATTCGGGAGATTCGACAGACCCGGATCGCCGGAGCGCACGAGAGAAGAACCTCGCAGGCGGCCACGCCGCCCGCCGGTCAGACGCTAGCAGGGGCTCAGGTGGAGAACTCGGTCATCGAGTAGACCGGCTTGCGCACCAGCACCTGCTGCGCCGATCCTCCGATCGAGCCGCAATGGATCAGGTAAGGCGATTCCCGCCCCAGGTCGAGGATCGCGAGCACGGTCCTGCCTCCGACGGGATCGGGCCTGCCCACCTCCGCGTCGAGGTCGGCGCCCTCATGGCGAAAGGACAGCCTGAAGATCCGCACCGGCCGCGGCGGACGGCCCGTGTCAGCGGCCGCGGCTTCGCGGATACGTGCGTATGCCCCCTCGGCCTCCACCCCGGGAGCGCTGTCCGGGACGAAGAAGGCGGTCACGCCGAGCGACTCTACTCCTCGTCCGTGGGGGTGCGCGCCAGCGCTCCGGGTACCAGCGGAGAGGTGGACGTTACCGAGTACCCTGGATCAAGCAGTCGCCACCGTCGGGTGTCGCGCTCCCTGCGCCCCCAGTGGTCAATCCCTTGGGGAGCCGCCAGGAAGGTGCGCATGGCCGAGCACGATGACGGAGCCGGCTGGAAGTCCTCGAGCCGAGGCGAAACGGCTTGGAAGGAGACCAGGGATCGCGTTGCGTCGCGCAACGCCGACGCCCGCAAGCAGGGCAAGCAGCGGCGCGAATCCTACGAGCGAAACCGCGAGGAAGCACGGCGTGCGGCGGCGGCCAGACAGCATGCCGAGCTGCTGAGGCGACGCACCCCCTAGCGGGGCGAGCGGTGAGCGCCGGAGGCAGCGGGGCAGCCGTCGGAGCCGTTGCGGGTCCGGCGGAGCCGGCCTGGCGTCCCAAGCCGCTGCGGCGGCCGCTCGCGTTCGGACGTCGCCACCGCACGCTCGTCACGGTGGTCGGGTCGCTGGCCACCGCGGCGCTGCTCGTGTGGCTGCTCGCCGGCCGCCGCGAGGAGTTCACGACGGCGCTCTCGAGCGCCGCGGCGTGGGTGATCGTGGTGACCGCGCTGCTCCAGGCGGTGGCGCTCGTCTCCCGCAGCG
This sequence comes from Thermoleophilaceae bacterium, assembly GCA_050693815.1. Lineage (GTDB taxonomy): Bacteria > Actinomycetota > Thermoleophilia > Solirubrobacterales > Thermoleophilaceae > JACVRW01. The sequence goes on from JBOGXS010000215.1 coordinate 8,122, forward strand.
AGGCCTGGCACCTCACCATCGAGGCCGCCGGCGGATCCATCAGTCGCCGCGTCCTCTATCGCGCCTCGAGCGTGCAGGTCCTCGGGGGCGTGCTGAACAGTCACCTCGGGGTCGCCGCGCGCATCGCCGCCCTGAGGCGCTCCTCTCCGGAGGCCTGCCCACAGGTGCCGACCCTGGTCGCCGCGGAGTTCCCCATCCTCGCCGTGGAGGCGATGCTGGCCGCGGCCGCCTCGTTCACGCTGGTGGCGCCGCTCGGGTTGCCCTGGTGGCTGCCGATCGCGGTGCTGGCCTTCTTCGGCCTCGCGAGCGCCGGCCTGCGGCAGCTCGCGCTCAGCAAGGGTCGGGAGCTGTGGAGCGGGCTCGCGGTGCTCCGAAGCCTGCAGGGAGGAAGCCGCGTGATCGGGTTCGTGCTGATCGCCGTGTTCGCGCAGATCTTCCGCAACTGGCTCATGCTGCACGCCGTGGGCGTCGACGCCTCCTTCTTCGACGCGATCGCCGTCCTGATCGCGCTGGTCACGCTCGGACAGCTGCCGGTCGGCCCGACCGTGGGCGCCGCCGCCGCGGTGCTCATCCTCGGCAGCGACGGGGTCGCCGCCGCTGCCGCCGCGGGCGTGCTCCTGACCGTGACCGGTACGCTCGGCGGCCTCTGCTTCGCCGCCTGGGCCGGCGCCGATCATCTGTGGGCCGCGGTGCGCCGGCGGCGCTCGAGACGCCCCCGGCTCGCGCCTCGCCCGGCCGGCGTTCCTCGGGCGCGCCGATCCGACCCGCTCTGAGCGGCACCAGCCGCGAGTTCGAGCACTACCCCCCGGGGCGAGCCGCCTCGAGCGTGCGCAGGCGGGTCGGCGGCTCGATCTCCGTGTAGCGGCCGCCGCCGCCGTACTCGATGTCCTCGTGGGGGTTGCGCATGACCACGCGTATGGCGCCGCCCACGCGCAGGTCGACCTCGACCTCGGTCGTCTCCCAGTCGTGCTCGGCGTGCCACCAGCGCCGTATTACCTCCTCGCTGGTCCAGGCGTCGAAGACCGCCTGGGCGGGCGCCGGGTAGGTGCGCTCCATGCGCAGCGTCTTGGTGTCGCTCTCACGCGACGTCCCCGTATTCGTCGTGCAGGTTCCACCACTGGTACGGCGGGGTCTGCGGATAGCCCTCCGGCGAGTCCTCCCACTCCTCCTGGCGCCCGAGCGCGGTCATGTCGAGGTAGCTCCAGGTGCTGCCCATCGCCTCGTCGCCGCGGCTGTTGACGAAGTAGGTGCGGAAGATCCGGTCGCCGTCGCGGAGGAAGGCGTTGGTGCCGTGCCACTCTTCCACTCCGAAGTCCTTGTCGAAGTCGTCGGTGATCGTGTACCAGGGGATGTCCCAGCCCATCCGGGCCTTCCAGCGCTCGATGTTCTCCTGCGGGGCGCGCGAGGCGAACGCGAGCGTGGTGTCGCGGGCGTTCAGGTGGGCGAGATGGGCGACCTGGTCGGCGAGGAACGAGCAGCCGCCGCAGCCCTCCTCGGGCCAGCCGGCCACGCTCGGCTCGTAGAAGAAGCGGTAGACGATCAGCTGGCGGCGTCCCTCGAAGAGGTCGAGCAGGCTCGCCGAGCCGTCGGGGCCGTCGAAGGCGTACTCCTTCTCCACGGCCATCCTCGGCATGCGGCGGCGCTCGGCGGCCAGGGCGTCGCGGGCGCGGGTCAGCTCCTTCTCCTTCACCAGCAGCTTCTCCCAGGCGGCCTCCCACTCCTGCGGCGACACGGTCGGCGGGGTGTTCATCGGGGTGTTCCCTCCTTGAGGTACTCGTCGACTACGTCGAACAGGCGCCCCCACAGGGCGCGCTGGCGATCCATCCAGTCGGCGGCCTCGCCGAGCGCATGCGGGTCGAGCGCGAGCCGATGGGTCCGGCCCTCGACCACGCGCGTGACCACGCCGGTCTCCTCCAGCACCTTAAGGTGCCTGGAGATCGCGGGCTTCGACACCCCGAAGCCGCCGGCGGCGTCGCCCACCGTCGCCGGACCTGCCGCGAGGCGCTCGACGATGCCGCGGCGGATCGGGTGCGAAAGCGCCTTGAACGGATCGTTAACCATATAGTTAACCGTAGCATGCCCGAAAGCGAGGCTCTTCGTCATCCGACGAGCACCTCGCCGCCGCGGTCCGGCGTGACCACGAGCGCGCTGCGGCGTGCCCGCTCGGGCTCGGACCGCACCGGCCGGATCTTCAGGTCGGCGGCGGCGCGCACCGTGGAAGGGCGTCTGGATCAGCCGCCGCTCGCGCAGGTGCTCCTCTCCGTCGAGCACCAGGATCGAGTGCGGCCCGGCGAAGGGACGCAGGAGCTCCCAGCTCTGCCCGGCGGGCGCGACCGCCG
>JBOGXS010000216.1:0-5377 GCA_050693815.1 Thermoleophilaceae bacterium
CGGCGGCGGCCGGGGAGGCGAGGGCCGCGGGGGCGAGCCGCAGCCGGCCGAGCAGAGCGGCGGCCTGGTGGCGGCCATACCCGCCGTGCGGCTCGTCGGCTCCCTGACCGGCGAGCACGACCTTCACACGCCCGGCCGCGAAGCGCGCCAGCTGGCCGAGCGCGGGCGCCGAGGGGATCCCGCATGGCTCCTCGAGGTGCGGGACGGCCGTGGCCAGCTCGCCGAGGAAGTCGGTCTCGGCCATGGCCGTGGCGTGGTGCTCGCTGCCGATCAGGCGGGCGCTCTCGGCGGCCGGCCCGCGCTCGTCCAGCTCGCCGGCGGCGCCCGGGAAGCCGATGGTGAAGGTGGTGGGCGGCGCGGTCGAGCGCTTCGCCATGGCCGCCACCACCGCCGCGGAGTCGACCCCGCCCGACAGCAGCGCGCCGTAGGGGACATCGGACATCATCTGCCGCTCGACCGCGTCCGCGAAGCGTTCCGCGAGGAGCTCGGCGAGCGAGCCGTCGTCCAGGCTCTCGAGAGGATCGCCCGGAGGTGCACGCCAGGTCTCGACGCGCGGCGCTCCTCCCTCCTCGCAGACCAGCGTGGAGGCGGCCGGGAGCTTGGATACGCCCTGGAACAGCGTGCGGGGGGCGGGCACGAAGCGGCAGGCCAGGAAGTGATCGAGCGCGATCCGATCGACGCTCGGCTTCACCAGGCCGGCCTCGAGCAGGGCGCCGACCTCGGAGGCCACGGCGACCCGCCGACCGTCGCTCCACCAGTAGAGCGGCTTGACGCCGAGCTCGTCGCGGGCGGCCACGAGCCGCCGGCGGCGCTCGTCCCAGAGGACGAAGGCGAAGATCCCGTTGAGCTCGCGGACGCAGTCGAGGCCGCTCTCCTCGTAGGCGTGGACGATCGCCTCGCAGTCGGAGCCGGTGGCGAAGCGGTGGCCGCGCTCCTCGAGCCCGGCCCGAAGCGCGCGGTGGTTGTAGATCTCGCCGTTGGCGATCAGGGTGACCGCGCCGTCCTCAGAGTCGAGCGGCTGGTCGCCGCCGGCCACGTCGATGATCGCGAGCCGGGTGTGGGCGAGGGCAACCGGTCCGGTGCGCCTCACCCCCTCGCCGTCGGGGCCGCGATGGCGCAGCGCCTCGACCATGCGCTGCGCGGCGTCCGAGCCGGAGGCGCCGGCCGGGTCGAGGATGGCGCCGATGCCGCACACGGCGGGCATCTTGTCAGGGGCTCCGTTGTCACCCTCTCTTCACATTCGCGTCTAGAGCCGTTCGCCTCCCTGACGGAGCATCGATCCCTCTTCATTCCACGACTGGGAGGCAGATCGATGTACCGCTTGATGGGACGGATCCACGCCGCGCTGATCCCCGGACGCCGCGAGAGGGGCCAGGGCACCGTGGAGTACGTCGCGCTGATCCTGCTGGTGGCCCTCGTCATGGCCGGAGTAGTGGCCGCGATGAAGGGCTTCCGGACCGACGAGGGCAAGGAGCTCGGCGACGCGATCCTAGGCAAGATCAAGCAGGCGGTGAGGAAGGTGCAGTTCTGAGTGGTTCCAGAGCGCACGAGCTGAGTGCCGTGGATCGCGCTGGAGGGATGGGACCGTCCGTCGGCCACTGCATCGAGCGGCCCGGACCGGGGAGGCCACGCATCTGGCTTCCCGTGGCGGGTGCAATCCGGCGGAGACTGGTGTTGCAGTTTCCGGCGCCGGGTAGGATGATGATGCGGCCGGGAAAGCCGGCGCGTTTTGATGGGCCCCCTTTTGGGGGCCCTTTTGCTGCGAAGCTCGGCGCCTCAAGCCCTCGACGCCACATGCCGATCAGTCCAACAGCCGGGTGACGGCGGATCCTGCGGCTATACTCGATCGATCTCGGTGTCGGGTTTTCCGCCCGATGTCTTTGATGAGCTCCCAGATGGGAGCTCTTTTGCTGATCGGGGTGGGAGTTGGATCGAACCGCAATCTTCGTTGACGCTGGCTATTTGCTGGCGGAGGGTGGTCGGCTGACCTGCGGAACAACAAGTCGGCCGGCGTTCAACTGCGACTACCGAGCGCTGACAACCGAGCTTGGCAAATGGGTGGGACAGCACAGCGGCATGCCTGCCCTCCGCACCTACTGGTATGACGGCGCTGCTCGAGGCGTCCCCACTGCCGATCACGAACAGATCGGTGGGTTCGCGTACGTGACGAGCACCTTGTCCTCCCGAAGGACTTTTGGGACCCGTTCTTCATGGACAAGGCGCGAGAGATAACTTCCCGCGACCCTGAGGCAGGCCCAGCGGAGGCTCAGACCGCAGGCCGCGCCTTCGCCTTGAAGTGGGTGGGCGGGGTCGAGGCGACAGAGATCCGCGACTTGCTGAGCCAGTTTCCTCGCATTCCCAGTGAACTCGACCTCGCGCTCCTCGTCGAAGGCGAGAAGACCTTGGGATCGCTGCGTGAGCGTCAAGACCTGAAGCACGAGATTCGTGGAGCGTTCTGGGCGACGGTCAAGGAGGGCTCCTCACCCGCGGCCAACCTGGACGCATAGCGGCTCGGCCCGCATCGCGCTCCGGTCCGCGTGCGACCATACCCCACCGTGGCGGCTTCCGATCGTTCGCTGCCCGTCGCCGTCTTCGACTCCGGCGTCGGTGGGCTCACCGTTCTGCACGAGTGTCTCGTGTCGCTTCCCCACGAGGATTTCCTGTACCTCGGCGACACCGCTCGCTTTCCGTACGGCGACCGGACGCCTGAGGAGCTGCTCGGGTTTGCCCGTGAGCTCGCGGGGATCCTGCTCGAGCGTGGCGTCAAGCTGCTCGTGGTCGCCTGCAACTCGGCCACGGCGGCCGCCCTGCCCACGCTGCGCGACGAGCTCGAGCGGCGCGTGCCGGTCGTCGGGGTGGTGCGGCCCGAGGCGCGCCTTGCGGGCGCCGCCACGCGCAACGGTCGGGTGGGGCTGATCGCCACGCCGGCCACGGTCTCGAGCGGGGCCTACGCGCGGGCCCTCTCGGAGGCGGTCCCGCACGCCGAGCTGCACGCGGTGGCCTCCGCCGAGCTCGCGCCGCTGATCCAGGAGGGCGGCGAGGTCGACCACCGCACGCTCGCCTGCGTCGAGGGCGCCTGCCGACCCCTGAGGCGGGCCGGGGTGGACACCGTGATCCTGGGCTGCACCCACTTTCCGATCGTCCGTCCCGTGCTGCAGCGCGAGCTCGGCCGGGGAGTGACGATCGTCAGCTCGGGCGAGGCCATCGCGCAGGAGGTCGAGGCGCGGCTGGACGAGGCAGGAGTCGCTAGCGACGAGGGCCGGCGCGGGCGGTACGGCTTCCTGGCCACGGGCGACCCGGAGCAGTTCCGCCGGCTCGGCACGCGCTTCCTCCAGCTCCCGGTCGGGAAGGTCGAGCACGTGGAGGTGGCGCCGCCGATCGGCGAGGCGGGCCGGGTCGCGAGCGAGGCGGCCGAGGGCAAGCGAGGCGCGCAAAGGAGCGCCGCGTGACCGGCGCGCGCGGCGACGGTCGCTCTCCCGACGACCTCCGCGAGGTCGTCATCACGCCCGGCTTCGTGCGCTCCGCCAGCGGCTCCTGCCTGATCGAGGCGGGAGGCACGCGCGTGATCTGCACGGCCACCGTCGCCGCGGACGTGCCGCGCTGGATGGCCGGTCAGGGGCGCGGGTGGGCCACCGCCGAGTACGGGATGCTTCCCGCGTCGACCGGCGAGCGCAAGCGGCGCGACGTCTCGAAGGGCCGGCCCGACGGGCGCACGGTGGAGATCCAGCGCCTGATCGGCCGCTCGCTCCGGGGGGTGATCGACTTCAAGGCGCTGGGGGAGCGCACGGTCTGGGTCGACTGCGACGTGCTCGAGGCCGACGGCGGCACGCGCTGCCTGTCGATCACCGGCGGCTACGTGGCGCTCGAGATCGCGCTGCGGCGCCTCGTGGCCGAGGGCAAGCTCGAGCGGGTCCCGCTGAGCCAGTCGGTCGCCGCCGTCTCCTGCGGGATCGTGGACGGTCGCCCCCTGCTCGACCTCGACTACTCGGAGGACTCCACCGCGGAGGTCGACGCCAACGTGGTCATGACCGGCGACGGCGGCCTCGTGGAGGTCCAGGCCACGGCCGAGCGCACGCCGCTCTCGCGCGCCTCGCTGGACGAGCTGCTCGCGCTCGCCGCCGCCGGCATCGAGCGCCTCCGCGCCGCGCAGGAGCAGGCGGTGGGCGCGGCCAGCGCGTAGCGGCCGCGGGAGACGCAAGGGTGCGGCTCGTCCTCGCCACCCGCAACGAGCACAAGCTGCGCGAGCTCGGGGAGCTCTTGCGCCCGCACGAGCTCGACCCGCTCCCGGACGAGGTGACCCTCCCGCCCGAGACGGGCACCACCTTCGCCGGCAACGCCCTGGGCAAGGCCCGCGCCGCCGCAGCCGCCACCGGCGGGCCCTCGATCGCCGACGACTCGGGCATCGAGGCCGCCGCGCTCGGCGGCGCACCGGGCGTCTGGTCGGCCCGCTACGCGCACGAGGACGCCACCGATGAGGAGAACCTGGCCCGGCTCCTCGAGGAGGTCCCGCCGGACGGCGACACGCGCGTGGCCTACGTGTGCGCGATCGCCTACGTCGAGCCCGGGGGCGAGGAGCTGGTCGTGCACGGGCGCTGCGAGGGCCGGCTGACCCACGCGCCGCGGGGCGGCGGCGGCTTCGGCTACGACCCGGCCTTCCTGCCCGACGACCTGCCCGGCGACGAGCGCACCATGGCCGAGCTCTCGCTCGAGGAGAAGGACGCGATCAGCCATCGCGGCCGGGCGGCGCGGGAGCTGCGGCTCAGGCTGCTGAGGGCCGAGGAGGCCCGGCCGCGCAGCCCGCTGACCGACCTGCTTCGCGGGCGGAGGCGCCGGCGCGCATGACGACGAGCGTCGCGACCCAACCCGACGAGCACCGCGCCCGCCGGCGCACCGCCCAGCTGAACGTGGCGGCCGCCGTGGTGCTGGTGGCCGTCAAGCTCGCCACCGGCATCGCGACGGGCTCGCTGGCCTTCGTGGCCGAGGCCGGCCACTCCGGCACCGACCTCGTGGCCGCCCTGCTCACGCTGTTCGCCGTCCGCGTGGCGGTCCGGCCGCCCGACCGCGAGCACCAGTACGGCCACGGCAAGGCCGAGCACCTCGCGGCGCTGGGGGAGAGCGCCTTCCTGCTGCTCGTGTCGCTCGTCATCGCCGGGGAGTCCGTACGGCGGCTGGTCGACGGCGGTGGGCACGACGTGGACCCCGCCTGGTGGGCGTTCGTGGTGCTCGGGCTCGTGATCGCGCTCGACGCCTCGCGCGCGCTGCTCAGCAGCCGCGCCGCCCGCCGTCTCGACTCCCCCGCCCTCGCCGCCAACGCGCTCCACTTCGCGTCCGACTTCGCCGGCACGCTGGCGGTGCTGGTCGGCCTCGTGCTGGTGGC
>JBOGXS010000217.1:0-2291 GCA_050693815.1 Thermoleophilaceae bacterium
ACGCTGCAGGCGGCCGCGGCGCTCCTCGCGGCCCTGGCGGTCCCGGCGGCGCTGGCGCTCGCCCTGTCGCCGGCCGGAGCGCTCGACGCCGTCGAGTACCACCTCGACCGCCCGGTCCAGGTCGAGAGCCTCCCCGCTACGGGACTGCTGCTCGCGGACGCGCTCGGCGGCGAGGAGCCCCGAGCCGTGAGCAGCCACCGCTCCGACGGGTTGGAGCACCCCGCCGCGGATCCACTCGCCCTCGCCTGCCTCGCGCTGATGCTGGCGGTGATCGCCGCCGTGACCGCGCGCAGCCGCGGCGGCTCGCGTCACCTCGTGCTGGGCGCGCTCGCCGCGGTGGCTGCCTTCGCGGTGCTCGGGAAGGTCGTCTCGCCCCAGTACATGCTCTGGCTGATCCCCCTCGGTGCGCTCGCGTTCGCCTGGCGTCGGCACGCGCTCGCGGCCGCCGTGGGCGCGGCGGCGATCCTCACCCACGTGGCGTTCCCCGCCCGCTACTTCGACCTGGTCGACCGCGAGGCGCTCCCGCTTGTCGTGGTCGCGCTGCGCAACCTCGTCCTGCTCGTCGCGCTGGCCCTGGCGCTGCGTGAGCTAACTCGACCCGGACACCAGCAGCTGCCGGATCGACAGGGCGAGCCCGTCGGCGTTTCCCTCGACGAGGACCGCGTTCAGCCACGGGTCCTCGTCTGAGGTCTCGAAGCGCACGTTCGTGAGCGTCAGGAAGCGCTCGAGCGCCTGCTCGCGCTTGACCCCGATCACGCCGCCGCGCGGGCCGGTCATGCCCACGTCGGTCACGTAGGCGGTGCCGCCGGGGAGCACCCGGGCGTCCGCGGTCGGGACGTGGGTGTGCGTGCCCACGCAGGCCAGCGCCCGGCCGTCCAGGTGCCAGCCCATGGCCACCTTCTCGCTGGTGGCCTCGCCGTGCATGTCCACCAGCACGGCGTCGACCTCCCCGCTCAGCTCGGCCAGCAGCGCGTCCGCCTCGGCGAAGGGCGAGCGCACCGCGTCCAGGAAGACCTGCCCGGACAGGTTCACCACGCCCATGCGCCGCCCGCCCGCCTCCACGACGCAGTGCCCGCGGCCGGGGCTGCCCTTCGGGTAGTTGGCGGGACGCACGATGCGCGGCTCCTCGTCGAGGAGGCCGTACACCTCGCGGTGGCGGTAGGCGTGGTTTCCGAGGGTGATCGCGTCGACGCCGAGGTCGAGCAGCTCGCGGGCCGTCTTGCGCGTGATGCCCACCCCGCCGGCCGCGTTCTCGCCGTTCACGACCACGAAGTCGGGAGCGTGCTGCTCGCGCAGCCCGGGCAGCAGGGCGGCCAGCGTCCGGCGACCGATCCCGCCCACCACGTCGCCGACGAAGAGAACCTTCACCGCGGGAGATTCTGCCAATCTCCGGACGGTGGAGACCGCCACCGCCACCACGATCGCCGCGCGGGACCTGGTCAAGCGCTACGGCGACCGGGTGGCGCTGCGGGGCGTCTCCCTGTCCGCCGGGCCGGGCGAGCTGGTCGCGGTGATCGGCCCCAACGGGGCGGGAAAGACCACGTTGCTGTCGATCCTGGCCGGGATACAGCGGGCCGACGAGGGGACCGTGGAGGCGCCCAGCCGCAAGAACCCGGCTCGGCCGGGTGCGCGCGGGCAGGCTCCCATCGGCTGGGTCCCGCAGCAGCCCGCCCTCTACGGCAAGCTAACGGTCGAGGAGAACCTGATGCTGTTCGCGCGGCTCGAGCGTGCTCCCGAGCCGGCGGCCACCGTCGACCGCATGCTCGACCTGACCGACCTGCACGACCGGGCGGGCGACCAGGTCTCCACGCTGTCGGGCGGCAACCGCCAGCGGGTGAACATCGCGATCGGCCTGCTGGGGGAGGCCGACGTGCTGCTGCTCGACGAGCCGAGCGCCGCGCTCGATCCGCGCCAGCGCGAGCGGCTGTGGGAGTTCATCCTGCGCCTGGCCGACGAGGGCACGACCGTCGTCTACGCCACCCACCACATACAGGAGGCCGACCGCTATGCCAGCCAGCTGATTGTGCTGGCCGACGGCGAGCGGGTCTTCGACGGCTCCCCGCGCGAGCTCGAGCAGGCCACGGGAACGACCGGTCTCGACTTCGAGCGCGCGTTCGTCGAGTTCCTCCACCAGCGGGGCCACTGACCGGCGTGCGCTGGCTCCTCCTCAAGGACCTGCGCATCCTGCGGCGCTCGCCGCTGCTGGTCGGCCTGCTCGTGGTCTACCCGATCGTGATCGCCGTGCTGATCGGCTTCGCGCTCTCGCGCGGCCCGGACGAGCCCGAGGTGGC
>JBOGXS010000218.1:0-3774 GCA_050693815.1 Thermoleophilaceae bacterium
CCACAAGGCTGACGCGCATGAGCTGATCCAAACGACGAGTCAGGCTGCCGGGCCAGCGCCGGCCTCCCGTGAGCGGCACGACGTCGGTCCCGGCGTGCGCGTGGCCGACCCGCAGGCCCTCGTCCGCCAGGACCCTCTCGATCACGTGCGGGAGCGCGGGGGTGAGGTGGGGCAGGTTGTCGGGCCGGAACGCGGTGAGCTGCCCGCGGACGAGCAGCTCGAGCCGGTGGCGGAGCGTCGCGACGTTCGGGGTTGTCACCACCAGGCGACCGCCCGGGGCGACCTTGCGGGCCGCCGCGCGCAGCACGGTCCAGGGGGCCTCGAGGTGCTCGAGGACCTCGACCATCAGCACGCGGTCCACGGGCTCCACGCCCTCGAGCGCCGCCTCCGCGGCCCCGGTGAGCAGCTCGACGTCGCCGCGCAGGTCGTCGTCGAGCCAGTCGATCACGTCCAGCCCGATCAGCCGGGAGGGGGCGTGACGGTCGCGGATCTCCCGCAGCACGGCGCCCGTCCCGCAGCCGATGTCGAGCCATCGCAGGCTCCGCTGCGGCCGCGCGTGCTCCACGGCCGCCGCGTGGATCTCGGGGCAGGAGTCGCCCGCGGAGGCGAGCTGCGAGGTCTCGTAGGGCATCGCGCGGAGTGTGCCACGCAAGTACGCGCACGCTCCGCCTCGTTGTTTGGGAGACATGTGCGGGATCTGCGGCAGCACCGACGATCCGTCCGGAGGCGCGACGGCTGCCATGAGCGCCGCGCTGCGACACCGCGGCCCCGACGATTCCGGGCTCTACTCGCATCCCGACAGCGGTGTTGCTCTGGGCGCGCAGCGCCTCGCCATCATCGACGTGGAGGGCGGCCACCAGCCGCTGAGCAACGAGGACGGCAGCGTCTGGGCGATCCTCAACGGCGAGATCTACAACCACCCGGCGCTTCGCGAGCGGCTTCGCGACCGGGGGCACTCCTTCCGCTCCCTGACCGACACGGAGGTGCTGGTGCACCTCTACGAGGAGTACGGGCAGGCGATGGTCCACGCCCTGGAGGGCATGTTCGCCTTCGCCGTCTGGGACGAGCGCCAGCGCCGGCTGCTGATCGCGCGCGACCGCTTCGGCGAGAAGCCCCTCTTCTACCGCTGCGAGGGCAACCGGCTCAGCTTCGCCTCCGAGCTGGGCGCGCTGCTCGGCGCGGCGGGCCCGGCCCCGGAGCTCGAGCCGGATGCGGTGAACTCGTTCTTCGTGTTCGGCTACGTGCCCGGGCCGGGGACCATCGTGCGGGGCGTCCACCAGCTGCCGCCCGCCCACCTCTTGACCTGGCGGCGCGATGCGGCGGCCGGGCCCGAGGTCCGCTCCTACTGGAGCCCGCCGACGGTCAGCCATCGCTCTCCGGAGCCACTGGCCGAGCTGACTGCCGAGACCGGCCGCCTCCTCCACCAGTCGATCGGAAGCCGCATGATCGCCGACGTCCCGCTCGGGGTGTTCCTGAGCGGGGGAGTGGACTCCTCGCTGATCGCGACCCTGGCGGCACGCCACTCCGCGGAGCCGGTCAAGACCTTCACCGTCGGCTATGACGTCGGCTCGGTCGACGAGTCGGCCACCGCCCGGCGCGTGGCCCGGCACGTGGGAGCCGAGCACCACGAGCTTCGGCTCACCTGCGCCGACGTGGCCGAGCGCGTGCCGGCGGTGCTGGCGGCGCTGGACCAGCCGCTCGCCGACCAGGCGCTCGTGCCGCTCAACGCGGTGGCCGAGTTCGCGCGCGCCTCGGTCACCACGGTCATCGCCGGGGAGGGAGCGGACGAGCTGTTCGGAGGCTACCCGCGCTACCGCTGGCTGCATCGCGCGGAGGCGCTCGACGGACGGGTACCCCACGCGGTCGGCGCGCTCGGGGCGCGCGCGGTGGACGCCCTGCCGGTGCGCGACTGGCGCGTCCGCCGCCTCGTCGACGTCGCCGTGCACCAGCCGCCGCTCGAGCGCCATCTCGACTGGGTGACCGATCGCCGCCGCCACCTGCGTGCCCGCCTCTACGGTCCGGCGCTTCAGCCGCAGCACCTGAACGGCGCGATCACCGGCGACCTCGCAAGCCGCGTGGAGGCCGACCACCCCGGGATCGCCGAGATGATGCGCCTGGACCAGCTGCACTGGCTTCCCGACAACGTGCTGATGAAGGCCGACCGAGCCAGCATGCTGGTGGGCCTCGAGGTGCGAACGCCGTACCTCAACCGCGAGCTGGCCGAGTTCGCGGCCACCGTCTCCCCGCTGATCCACACGCGAATGGGCGGGAAGGCGCTGCTGCGCGGACTGCTCGGGAGGTTGCTTCCCAGGGGCGGCGCGCCGCGCCGGCGCAAGACCGCGTTTCGCGTTCCCGCCGAGGAGTGGCTGCGTGGGCCGCTCGCCCACGTCGTCCATCGCCAGCTGACCGACGGGACGGTGTTCGAGGAGGGCTGGTTCGACCGGGCTCAGGCGCGCCAGATCGTGATCGAGCATTCTCGCGGGGTCCACGACTGGACGCACGTCCTGTGGCCGCTCCTCTCCTTCGGGGTCTGGCTCGACCGCTTCCGGGGGCGGGACGGTGGCTGACCTGAGGGTCCTGGTCGTCACGCCGGACTACCCGCCGCAGCTCGGCGGTATCCAGGTGCTCGTGCACCGGGTGGTCCGCTACGCGCCCTCGATGACCGCCCGGGTGGTCACGCTCGACGCAAGCGGTGCCCGTGCCTTCGACGAGCAGAGCGGAGTTGACGTGTGCCGCGTCCCCCCACGGCGGGGCAACCGGCAGGCCTCGATCCTCACCCTGAACGCTCAGGCGCTGCGGGAGGCGCGCGCCTTCCGGCCGGACGTAGTGCTGAGCGCGCACATCATCACGAGCCCGGGCGCGGCAGCCATCCGGCACACGCTGAGCATCCCGATGGTCCAGTACTTCCACGCCAAGGAGGTGGGAGCGAAGCCCGGCCTGGCGAGCTTCGCCGCCACCCAGGCGGATGCGAGCATCGTGGTGAGTCGATACACCCAGCAGCTTGCCGCGCGTGCGGGCGCTCCATCTGACCGGCTGCACCGGATCTCCCCCGGGGTGGACCTGCCGTCCTCGTCGAACGGGCACCGGGCGGAGGCACCGCCCACCGTGCTGACGATCGCGCGCCTCGAGGATCGCTACAAGGGCCACGACGTGGTCATGCGGGCGCTGCCCCTGATCCGCGCGCGGATCCCCGACGTGCGGTGGGTGATCGTAGGGGACGGGCCCCTGCGTCCCGGCCTTGAGCACCTCGCGCGAGCCCAGGGCGTCGCGGACGCGGTGCACTTCACCGGCCCGCTCCCGGACGAGGAGCGCGATGCCTGGCTGTCGCGCGCGCACGTGTTCACCATGCCGAGCAGGCTCCCCGCCGGGCGCTTCGCGGGGGAGGGGTTCGGCATCGTCTACCTCGAGGCGAACGCGCGCGGGATGCCCGTGGTGGCCGGCAACGTGGGGGGCGCGCTCGACGCCGTCGAGCACGGGCGCACCGGCCTGCTGGTGGACCCGACCGACCACCTGGCCATCGCGGACGCGATTGGGGACCTGCTCGTCGATCGCGAGCGGGCGGCGGCGCTCGGGCGTGCCGGCGCGGAGCGGGCGAAGGAGTTCGCTTGGCCGCACATAGCGAGGCGCGTGGAGGACCTGCTGCAGCGGATGGCGGCCTAAGCGAACTCTCACCGTCAGCTAAGGATCGGCTCATCCGTGCCGCCTAGCGTGCCTCGGATGCGGGTTGGGACCCGTCGGATCGTGCTCTTCGCGGGCGGCTCAGCGGTGCTGTGC
>JBOGXS010000219.1:0-6221 GCA_050693815.1 Thermoleophilaceae bacterium
GGCCCGGCCCCGCGCAGACCGGCGCGCGGTCTACCGCACGCTCAAGCGGGCCCGGCGCTCGAGGCGGATCAGCCGCCGCGAGTACCGGCGCTGGCGGCGCTGGTACGTGCGCGCCATACGCACCCACCGGCGGCTGCGTGGCGCGCGGCGCAACCAGCTCGGCTACGTGATCGACTCGGTCGAGGCGCTCGCCACGTCGCGGCGGCTCGGGGTGACCCGCATGCCGGCGGCCTTCGTCCAGCTCGATCGCAACCGGCGCTACTGGCGCTCGCTTCCCTACCCGGGCGTCGGCGACCAGGTGAGCTTCCGGGGCAGCGAGATCCTCTACCAGTACTTCCCCGGCGAGGGCCTCCAGCTCCACCCGCTCTCCACGTTCAAGAAGGCGAACCACATGTACGGCGACTGCAACCGCGGCGCGCCGACCTGCGACGAGGCCGGGCTGCGCCGCCTGCTCGACGAGATGGCGGACCTCGCCGTGCGCCGCTCGCGCCGCTTCGTCGCGTGGGAGTACGCCTTCCACTTCGGCGGCGGCGCGCCGCCGTGGATGAGCGGGATGGCGCAGGCCACCGGCATCCAGGCCTTCGGACGGGCCGCGCAGCTGCTCGACGAGCCGAGCTACCTCCGGATCGCCCGGCGCGCCCTGGGCGCTTTCCGGGCCCGGCCGCCGCGCGGTGTGCGCACCACCGGTCCACGTGGTGGGGTGCACTACCTGCAGTACTCGTTCGCCCCGCGGCTCTACATCTTCAACGCCTTCCTCCAGTCCCTGATCGGCCTGTACGACTTCAGCCGCCTCGCCGGCGGCGAGCGCGCCCGCGAGCTCTTCAGCGTGGCGGAGCCGGAGGCGCAGCGGGAGATCCCGTACTCGGACGTGGGCGACTGGTCGCGCTACTCCTACCGCGGCGCCGAGTCCACGCGCGACTACCACGAGCTGCTGCGCGAGTTCCTCGCCTCGATGTGCACGCGCCGCCTGGGGCGGCTCTACTGCGAGTACGCCGACCGCTACCGCGGCTACCAGGTCGACCCGCCCGAGCTGACCTACACGGGACCCCGCACGGCCACCGCGCGCCGGCGGGTGTCGCTGCGGTTCGACGTGTCGAAGCTCTCGGCCGTCGAGGTCAGGGTCTACCGCGGCCGCGGGCTCGTGTTCTCGCGGCTCGCCACCTTCCGGCGCGGCGGCGGCGCCTTCTCGTTCCGGCCGGGCGCGCCGGGCTCCCTGGACGTACACCTCGCCGCCAAGGAGCTGCGGACCGGCTTCGGCAAGCGCGACCGCACGAGCGCCGTGCTCGAGGTCGAGCCCTAGTACATCCGGCCAGGCATCAGCGGGGGTCCCGGGGGCGTGAGCCCCCGGCCTCTATCACTAGCATCCGCGCCTCTATGGCGCCCCGCACGATCCTCTACACGGGGAAGGGCGGCGTGGGGAAGACGAGCGTCGCCGCCGCGACCGCCCGCCGCGCCGCCGCCGCCGGCCTTCGCACGGTGGTCCTCTCCACCGACCCCGCGCACAGCCTGTCCGACTCGCTCGAGGCCGAGCTCGGCGCCGAGCCGACCCCGGCCGGCCCGAACCTGTTCGGCCAGGAGATCCAGGCCCAGGAGGAGATGGAGCGCAACTGGAGCTCGGTCCAGGACTGGCTCGGGAGGCTGCTCGAGGAGCGCGGCATCGACAGCATCGCCGCCGAGGAGCTGACCGTGCCCCCGGGGATGGACGAGCTCTTCTCCCTGCTGTGGATCAAGCGCCACCACGAGGAGGCCGAGTTCGACTGCCTCGTAGTGGACTGCGCGCCCACCGGGGAGACGCTGCGCCTCCTCTCGTTCCCCGACGTGGTGACCTGGTGGCTCGAGCGCATCCTCCCCTCGCAGCGGCGCCTGGCCCCGTTCGCCCGCACGCTGTTCGACATGCCGCTTCCGGGCGACGGCGTGTTCGACGACGTCGAGCGGCTCGCTCGCAACCTGGTGGCGATGAACGGCATCCTGCGCGACCGCTCGCGCACGACGGTGCGCCTCGTGATGAACCCGGACCGGATGGTGGTGAACGAGGCGATGCGCACGTTCACCTACCTCAACCTGTACGGCTACCTCACCGACGCGGTGATCGTGAACCGCCTGCTGCCGGCCGACGGCTACTTCTCCGACTGGAGCCGGGTCCAGCGCGAGCAGCTCGAGGTGGTGCGCTCGGCCTTCGAGCCGGTCCCGGTGCTGACGGCCCGCTACCTGGAGCGTGAGGTGATCGGCCCGGCGATGCTCGACCGGCTGGCCGACGAGGTGTTCGGCGAGCGCGACCCGGCCGCCGTGCTGCACTCGCAGATCGCGCAGGAGCTCGTGACTGAGAACGGGCGGGCGACGCTGCGCTTGGACGTCCCCTTCGCCGAGAAGGGCGACCTCGGGCTGAAGAAGATCGGGCTCGAGGTGGTCGTGCGCGTCGGCGGCCAGAAGCGCACCATCATGCTGCCGCCCGCGCTATCGGCCTACTCCGCCAGCGGCGCCCGGTTCGAGGACGGGACCCTCGAGATCTCGTTCGAGAGGGAGAGGCCCGAAGCACTCGGCTCGGCCGAGTGCGCAGGGGACGGCATCGATGCGCACTGAGCCGCTGCGCGACGAGGAGCTGCGCGAACAGGTGACGAACCTGATCCGCGAGCTCCTGCTCACGCTGCGCTCGCTGATCGACTGGTACCTCGAGCGCCTGGAGCGCCGCCCGCGCGAGCCCGAGATCGAGGACATCCGGATCGAATGACGGACCACGCCTCGCTCCCGCCCGACCTGCCCGTGCCCGAGGACGACGGCGGCGCCGACCACCTGCCCGGCGCCGAGCTGCCGTCGCTGGCGCTGCCGGTGGCCGGCGGGGGCCAGTTCGACCTGCGCGGCAGCGCCGCCGCGGGCACGCTGGTGGCGTTCGCCTACCCGCGCACGGGGACGCCGGGCATGCCCCCGGTGCCGGGCTGGGACGACATCTCCGGCGCCCGCGGCTGCACGCCCCAGACCTGCGCCTTCCGCGACCGCCACTCCGGGCTCGCCGCGCTCGGGGTCACCGTGGTCGGCATCAGCGCGATGGACCCGGCCGAGCAGGCCGCCTTCGCCGAGCGCGAGGAGATTCCGTACCCGCTGCTGAACGACGGGCCGCTGGGGCTGCGCGACCAGCTGGGCCTGCCCACCTTCGACGTGCACGGCACCACGCTCTACAAGCGCCTCACGCTGGTGGCCCGCGGCGGCCGCATCGAGAAAGTCTTCTACCCCGTCTTCCCGCCCGACCGCAACGCGGCCGACGTGGAGGCGTGGCTGAGGGCTAGTTGAAGCGGGGTAGGCCCTTGCGGCCGGCCTCGCGCTCGAGGCGGCGCCACAGCCGCCCCACCTGGCCGGGATGGCGACGCGCCACGTTGCGGCGCTCGCCGCCGATCCTGTAGAGCCGCTTGTCCCGTCCCCGGTTGTCCGAGATCAGCAGCCAGCGGCCGTCCGAGGCGGCCACGTAGTCCTTGTACGCGGCCACCCGGTAGGGACGCTCGCGGCGCGGCGGGCGGCCGTCGAGCAGCGGCGTCAGGTCCACGCCGTCCATGCGGGCGGTGGGCTCCTGGCCGAGCGCCGACAGCACGGTCGGGCCGACGTCGTGGGTGGAGGCGAAGTAGCGGCTCGAGCGACCAGCCGCCTTGCCCTGCGGGTGGCGGATCAGGAACGGCACGTGGCTGAGCTCGTCGTGGATCTCCGAGTAGCGCTTCCCCACCCAGCCGTACTCGCCCAGCAGCACGCCGTGGTCGCTCAGCAGCACCAGCAGCGTGTTCTCGGCCAGACCCAGGTCGGCCAGGCGGTCGAGGAAGCGGCCGAGCCAGGCGTCCACCAGGGTGACCTCGGCGGCATAGAGCTGGCGCATCCGGCGCAGCAGCCCCCGACTCAGGTCGAGCGAGCGGTGCTTGGCCGCCGGCGTCGGGAACGGCTGGATCGGCTCGATCCGCGCGCCGGGCCGGCCGTAGATGTCCCTCAGCCGGCGTGGGGCGTCCCAGGGCTCGTGGGCGTCGAAGGTGTCGATCACGAGCGCGAACGGCTGGCGCGCCCGTGCCCACTCGATCCAGTTCATGCCGTTGCGGAACACGCGGGCGGCGAGGTAGTCCTCCTCCCTGCGGTCGCGCGGGTTGGCGGCGAGGTACGCGGCCATGCGCGGCTCGGCGCTCGAGCCTCGCAGCGCGGGCGGCAGGTGGCGCCTCACCTCGGCCCGGCTCACGCGACGGCCGGGCCGGCGCCGCAGTGGGAGCTGGCCATCGACGAGCTCGACGCGGTCGAATGTGCGCCGGAAGGGCCTGTGGATGCCGAGCAGCAGGTGGGGGTTGTCGGTCACGTAGCCGGTGGTCCAGCCCTGCTCGCGCAGCACCTCGGTCCACATCTTGCCGTCGCTTCCCACGGGCTCCCAGCCCGGGTGCGCTGGCAGGCCACGGTAGGGGCGCCAGCCGCGGAAGGGGAAGGTTCGCCGGCCCGCCATGATCGCCCGCCGGGCCGGGATCGTCGGCATGCCCTCGGGATACGCGCGCGTGAAGCGCAGCCCCTCGCGGGCCACCCTGTCCATCGCGGGGGTCCGCGCGCGCCGGCCGTACACGTGGTCGACGCGCAGGCTGTCCATCACCACGACGACCACGTTCATCGCCCCCGCGGGCGCCTGCTGCCGGCTGGCGCCGGTCGCTCCGAGCAGGGTGAGGCCGGCCGCGCCGGCGCCGCCGGCCCGGATCAGGCCCCGGCGTGTGAGCTCCGCGCCCAAGCCGCTACGCCGACCGGCCTCGGGAGATGTCGATCGACCGGATCGCGTGCTCGTCGGGGAGCTTGTCGAGCACGGCGCGCACGATCTCGTGCACGTCCCGCTCGTCGTGGCCGAAGTCGTCGAGGAACGACTTGAGCGCCGTCCAGGTGATCTTCAGCTGGGCCGGAGTCAGGTCCAGGCGGTACGCGATCTCGTCCGGCCCGATCAGGTGGATCTCTTCGTCAGCCATGCCAGCCCGAAACAGTAGCCGTACTACCCTTCGGGTCGTGGCGAAGACCTGGGTGCTCACCGGATCGCTGGACAACTTTCGTGCCACCCGCGAGCACGGCTTCCGTGTGATCGGGGCCAAGGAGGGCCGGCGCCGCATGGCCGAGCAGATCGGGCCGGGCGACCGGATCGTTTTCTACGTCACCGGGATCCAGGCCTTCGGCGGCATCGTGCGGGTCACCGGCGAGATGCACGAGGACCGCGAGAAGATCTGGCCAGGCAAGCCGGGCAAGCTCGACCCGTACCCGTGGCGCTTCGAGACGCGGCCCGAGCTCGTGCTCGAGGAGGACGACTTCGTGCCCGCCGCCGAGCTCGCCGGGGAGCTGGAGCACGTGCGCCGGTGGCCGGCCGAGCACTGGCAGCTCGCCTTCCAGGGCCAGCTGCGTCCGGTCTCGGACGCCGACGCCGAGCTGCTCGAGCGCAGGCTCCGCGAAGCGGCGCCCGCGGCCGCGTGACGCGCCACCACTCGGTCGAGGAGGCCTCCGCGCTGCTCCCGCGGGTGCGCGAGCTGCTCGAGCGGATGCGCTCGGCGCGCGACCGGCTCGGCGACGCCGAGGCGCGCGCGGCGCTGACCGCCGCCGGCCAGGGCAACGGCGGGGGCGAGCCCGGGAAGGTCGTGTCCGAGGGGTTCCTGGAGCTGCGCGAGGCGATGCTCGAGCTGCGCGAGCGCGCGATCGTGCTGCGCGACCTCGACCGCGGACTGGTCGACTTCCCCACCCTCCGCGACGGCCAGGAGGTGTACCTCTGCTGGGAGGAGGGCGAGGCCGAGATCGGCTTCTGGCACGAGCCGGACGCGGGCTTCGCCGGACGGCGGCCGCTCGACGATGGCTGACCTGGTCCGGGCCTTCCGGCTGCTGTCCCCCGAGCAGCGCGTGGCGGCGGTTGGTGCGCTGCTCTTGGCCGTGAGCACGTTCGGACCGTTCTCGTTCGTCGAGGCCGCGGAGATCCTGATCGCGCTCGCCGTGCTCGCGCTCCTGCGGGCGCGGGCGGCCGGCAAGCGCTTTCACCTTCCCTTCGGCGACGGCACGGTGATCGCCGCCGCCGGGGCGTGGGCGGCGCTCCTGATCGTTGTGCGGCTCTTCGACCGGCCGCTCGGCCAGAACCTGCTCGCGCTGGCCTGCGCGGCGATCCTGGTGCTGGCAGGCGCCCGCGAGCGCGCCAAGCGCCCGGCCGACGACCTCCCCGACGAGCACCGCACCCCGCCGATCGCGCAGGCGGACCC
>JBOGXS010000220.1:0-7380 GCA_050693815.1 Thermoleophilaceae bacterium
CGTCGCCGATCCAGTAGCGCGGACCCGGCCCCAGCCGAGCGGCTCGGTCGTCGGGGTTGGCGAAGCGGCAGCGGTCGAGCGAGAGGCAGCCGCAGCCGATGCACTCCGTCAGGCCCGCCTTGAGGCGCTCGAGCTCGGCGATGCGCTCGTCGATCCTCCCGGTCCAGCCGCGCGAGAGGCGCGACCAGTCGCCGCGCGTGGGCGCCCGCTCGGGAGGCAGCTTGGCCAGCTCCGTCCCGATCTCCTCGAGCGTCAGCCCGATCCGCTGGGCGAACACGATGAACGCGATGCGCCGCAGCACGGGCCGCGGGTAGCGGCGGTGACCGGACCCGGCGCGCTGGGAGACGATCAGCCCGCGCTCCTCGTAGAACCGCAGCGCCGAGGCCGCGACGCCGCTGCGCCGCGCGACCTCTCCGATCGTGAGCAGCTCGGCCACGCCGAGTAGGAAATCATCTATCGGCCTTGACTTCAAGCTAACTTGAGCTTGTAGCGTGTCGCGCATGAAGACATCGCAGACAAGCGAGCGGATCACCGAGGAGGTCACCTCCTGGCCGGGCGTCGCGGCGGGTATCGGTCGCCGCGGCGAGTTCGGCTTCACGGTCGGCCGCCGCGAGATCGGCCACCTGCACGGCGACCACGCCGCCCACTTCGGCTTCCCCAAGGAGGTCGGGGCCGAGCTGCGGGCGCAGGGTCGGGTGGGCCCCCATCCGGTCGCCCCTCACAAGCCTGCGTGGGCGGCCCGCAGGATCGAGACCGACGACGACGTGCGCGACGTGATCGAGCTGATCCGGCTCAACTACGACCGCGTGGTGGCCCGTTACGGCCTGCCGGCCGAGGCCGGGATGGAGAGCCCGATCCCGGGGCTGTACGCCTCGGCCCCGGAGTCGCTCCCGTTCGCCCCGTCGCTCGACATCCGCGCCTTCCTGCTGAGGCGGGCCCGCGGCAACGTGTTCCTCTACAGCGTCAGCGCGATCGACCCCGGCGCCCTCGAGGGCCTGGGCGGCGTCGCGCGCCACTACCTCAACCACCACCACGAGGCGATGTTCGCCTCGGAGGAGATCGACGCGCCCCTCTTCGTGCACGAGGCGGAGCGCGAGTCGGTGGCGCGGGCCCACGACGTCCGCGGGACCTTCTCCAGGCGCCACGTGCTCGACGAGGACTTCGAGGTGATCCCCACGCCCGGCCACACTCCGGACGCGACCGCGTACCTGTGGGACAGCGGCGAGCACCGCTTCCTGTTCACCGGCGACACCCTCTATCTCGACGACGGCGAGTGGGTGGCCGCGGTGCTCGACTCGAGCGACCGCGCGGCCTACGTGGAGAGCCTCGAGCTGATCCGCGAGCTCGACTTCGACGTGCTCGTGCCCTGGGTCGCGACCGGCGGGCAGGACTACTACGCGGTCACGACCAGGGCGGACGCGCGGCGTCGCATCGACGCGATCGTCGAGCGCGTGCGCGGCGGCGCGGAGCGCTGATGTCGAGGAGTCGAGCGACCAGCGCGGGCGGGAGCTCCACTCGAAGGGTGGGGCGCTTTATGGGTTGATATGAACCCGGAAAGCGCCCCACCCTCAGGGTGTAAGCCGCTACGCCGGGACGGCCACCCGCTCCCGGGCCTCCTCCACGAGCGCCTCCACGATCTCCGTCAACGCCTCGTGCTGGTCGGGCGACAGCAGGCGCCCCTCCCCGTCGAACGCGTCCTGCGCCCTCGCCACCGGCAGGTCGCGGTCGACCACGCGCGCGCCGATCGCGCCTAGCACCTTGCGCAGCTCGCCCTGCGCCCAGACGGCGCCGAACATCGTCGTGCTGGCGCCCACGACCACGACCGGCTTGCCGCGCAGCGGGTTGTCCGGGAACGGTCGCGAGGCCCAGTCGAGCGCGTTCTTCAGCTGCCCGGGGATAGAGGCGTTGTACTCCGGGGTGCAGATCAGCACCGCGTCGGCGGAGGCGAGGGCGTCGCGCAGCTCCCGGACGGCCGCGGGCGCGGGCTCGACGTCGTCGTCCGCGTCGTAGGGCGGCACGGCCCTCAGGCCGTCGAACCGCTCGAGCTCGACTCCGGGCGGCAGCGCGCCAGCCGCCGCCCGGAGCAGCTCGGAGTTGTGCGACCCGCGGCGCAGGCTGCCGGGTATCCCGAGGATGCGCATCGCGTCAGAGCTCCCTGATCAGCTCCAGCGCGACCACGAGCTTCACGTCGGTGGCCAGCACCACGCCCCCGTCCGGCAGGTCCATCTGCCAGCCGAGGCCGAACGCGGTGCGATCGACGACGGTCTCGAGCGTCAGGGACATCCGCTCTGCGCCGTACGGGTCGCTGACCGGCGTGCGGACCCGCCCGCGCGCCTCGACCTGCTGCGTGGTCCCACGGATCGTCAGCTCGCCGTCCACCACGAGCTCGTCGCCCTCCGCGCGCAGCGCGGTCGAGCGGAACGTGAGCTTCGGATGCCGCTCCACGTCGAGGAACTCCGGTGACATCACGTGCGGCCGCAGCTGCTCGTCGTGCACGTCGAAGCTCTCGACGCGGACCGTCCCGCGCAGCTCGGCGCCGTCCGGGGTCGAGACCAGGCTGGCCTCGTACTCACGAAAGCCGGCGCCGAAGATCGACGCGCCCATGTGCTCGACCTCGAAGCGCACCGACGAGTGCAGCTTGTCCGCGTTCCAGGTGCCGACGGGCACCAGCTGCTCCACCACGTTCATCATCCTGCTCCCTTCCTTCGCTATCGGACCGCAGTCCGCTTACGTACCGTGAGCAGGGTAGCAGGCAACCGGACCAGAGTCCGGTTCTATCCTGGGTGGCGCGTGGCTGAGATCGCTGAGAAGCTCCTCCCGCTTGTGACGACGAGGCGGGACACCGAACGGAAGCCGCTCGAGCTGCCGGTGATGGGCGCGGCCGGGGAGCTGCGCTCCGACGCTGCCCGCAACGCCCAGCGCATCCTCGTCGCGGCCGAGCGCCTGTTCAGGACCCGCGGCGTGGAGAACGTGTCGATGGACGACATCGCCGCCGCGGCCGGCGTCGGCAAGGGCACGCTCTTCCGCCGCTTCGGCGACCGGGCGAGCCTCGCGCGCGCCGTGATCTCGGAGCGCGAGCGGCGCTTCCAGGAGGAGCTGATCCGCGGCGAGCCTCCGCTGGGACCCGGCGCGCCGGCGCGCGAGCGGCTGATCGCCTTCGGCGCGGCCCTGCTCCAGCTGCTCGAGCGCCACGGCGACCTGATCCGAGCATCCGAGCTTCGCCCGTGGACGTCGAGCCCGGTGTACACCTTCTACCGCACCCACGTGGAGCTGCTGGTGCGCGAGGCCGACCCGGAGGCGGACGCCGAGTTCCTGACCGACGCCCTCCTCGGCCTGATGACCGGGCGGGTGTTCCTCTACATGCGGGCCGAGCGCGAGATGACGCTCGAGCGAGTCATCGAGGGCTACACGGACACCGTGCGACGGCTGCTGCCGGAGGGCGTGTAGCGCCTCGACCGCACCGGCGTCGCGCTGGTCGAGAGGGGGTCGTCACGTTTGTTGACCCATGGTCGCCTAAGGTGCAGGACCCCCTCGCGCTCGCCGTCCTACTCGCGCGAAACCCTCAACTCGCCACCGCGGTGAGAGCGACGCCGGGCAGCTCGTAGCCGCCGTCAGCGCGGAAGGGGTCGAACGCGTCGCCGAGTTGCACCTTGATCGTCTCGCGCTCGTCCTCAGACAGCCCGCGGACCACGATCGCGAACGGGCCCGCCGTGTCCATCGTGAAGCTCACGTAGTCGTCCAGGTCCCTGAACGCGAAGCTCACGGGCACCTCGTCCGAGCGCACCTTGGTGAAGCCCGCGCGTTCGAGCAGCGCCCGCGTACGCTCCTCGCTCGCCATGCTGAACACCCCGGGGGCCTCGGGCTCCGGTGCCGGCATGTGGCCGCCCTCCACGAGCATCCGACCGCCGATCGAGGCCCACGGGTTGCGCTCGGGGGCGCCCCAGACCGCCAGCGACAGGCGCCCGCCCGGGCGCAGCACCCGGCGCGTCTCGGAGAGCGCCGCCGCGGCGTCCGCCATCAGCATGTAGCCGAAGCGGCAGAGCACGCCGTCGACCGAGTCGCTGTCGAGCTCGATGCGCTCGGCGTCCATCACCCGATAGTCGACGTTGCGGCGCCCGAGCTCCGCGCCGCGGCGGCGGGCGACCTCCACCATGTCTGGGGAGAAGTCGGTCGAGATCAGCCGGCCGTCATCGCCCAGCGCGGCCGTGGCCGCGAAACCGGTGTCGCCGGGGCCCGCCCCAAGCTCGAGGACGGTATCGCCGGGCCGCGAGTCGAGCTCCCGGACCATCCACTCCCCGACCGCTCGAGAGGTCTCCCAGATGTAGTCGCGCCTGCGCTCCCAGCCCGGCGCCATCGCCTCCCAGGTCTCGTAGGTGGCACGGCGGTAGTCCTCTGGCTCCATCGGGTCACCCTAACCAAACGCGCCGGCGACATGGAGCGCGCCGAGCAGTGGCGCCGGATCATCAAGGATTCCTCGCGCCAGCACGGCTGCGAGCCGCTGTTCCCCTTCTGCCACGTCACCTACGGCGGGATCCCGGGCCGCGACCGGACGCTGGGCAGGCCGAGCAGGAGCGGGCGTTCGCGCTCGACGCCTTCAGCGCCTGCCACCGCGCGATGCGGTCCTCGCCCTGGCCCGCCTCGCGGATCTGCGTCTGCGCCAGGCCGTGTCGAGGACGCGCGCGCGCTGCTCAACGGATACGAGTCGACGACTATCCCGGCCGGTGACGCTCGACGGGGTACGCTCGGCAGGTGCGCGCCGGCTCGTCCGTCCTCGTGCTGCAGCACATCGCCTGCGAGCCGCCTGGCGTCTACGCGGACGTCATGCTCGAGCGCGGGATCGCGCTCCATCCGGTCGAGCTCGACGAGGATGAGCCGCTGCCCGACTGGCGAGCGTACGGCGCGCTGCTCGTGATGGGCGGCCCGATGGGGTCCTACGACGAGGTCGAGCATCCGTGGCTGGTCGCCGAGAAGCGCTGCATCCGCGAGGCGGTGAGCGCCGGGAGGCCCTTCTTCGGGGCATGCCTCGGCAGCCAGCTGCTCGCCGCGAGCCTGGGCGCCGGCGTCTACCGGTGCGAGCCGGAGGTGGGCGTGCTCGACGTCGAGCTCACGGCCGCCGGCCGCGAGGACCCGGTGATGGGCGGCCTGCCCCCGTCGTTCGCGACGCTCCAGTGGCACGGCGACACCTTCGACCTGCCGAGCGGCGCGGTGCGGCTCGCGGGCTCGCCGGCCTATCCGAACCAGGCCTTCCGGGTCGGGAGCACGGCGTACGCGGTGCAGTTCCACCTCGAGGTTACGAGCGGGATGGCGGCGGAGTGGGCCACCGTGCCTAGCTACGCCCGCGCGCTCGAGGAGGTCCGCGGCCCCGGCGCGCTCGACGAGCTGCTGACCGCGTTCGAGGACCGGCGCGACGAGATGCACCGCCACGCGCGGCACCTCTTCACGCGCTGGCTGGAGACATGGGCCGAGCCCGGGCGGGCGCGAGCCGCTCAGTCCCGCATCGAGTGTCGAGTTACTGAGCCTCAGGCGGAGTAAGCCGACACTCGACGCCGCGCGGCGCGGCTCGGTGGCCGGGCCCTGCTACTCCGGCTCTACGGCAGGATCAGGTGAGAGTCGCCGAACTCGTGCCGGCGGTAGCCGTGCGTGGAAGCGGCCTGGTAGGAGCGCTCCATCAGGTCCGCTCCCGCGGCCGCCTCGAGCAGCTGCAGGTGTGACGAGTCGGGCTCGTGCCAGCCGGTCAGCAGGCCGTCGATCGCCCGCAGGCCGCGCTCGGGGGTCACGACCAGGCTCGTCGAGCCCGCGCCGGGGGCGAGCGCTCCGTCCGGCCCGGCCACGGTCTCGAGCGCTCGCACCACGGTGGTGCCGACGGCGACGATCCTGCCGCCCCACGAGCGCACCGCGTCGGCGAGCCGCGCGGTGGTCGCGGGCACGCTGTAGCGCTCCGGGTATGGCGCCTCGCCGCCCTCCGGCGACGACACCCCGGTGTGCAGGGTGACCGGGGCGACGAGGACGCCGCGGGCGACCAGCGCGGTGACGAGCTCGGTGGTGAACGGCCGCCCGGCGCTCGGCATCTCGGCGCTGCCCGGGTCGAGCGCGAAGACGGTCTGGTAGGCCTCGATCGGCCAGGCCCGGCCGACGTAGCCGTAGCGGACGGGGCGGCCGTGCTCGTGCAGGTAGTCCTCCAGCGGCTCGGGCAGGTGAAGCCGGGCGAGGCAGAGGCGCTCCCCGTCGCCGTGGGGCGCGAGCAGCTCGGCGTGCGCCCCGGCCGGGAGCTCCACCCGTACGCCGACGGGCGGTCGCCCGTAGCGCTCCCGGTCCTCCGTTCTCAGCTCGACGAGCCAGCCGCCGGCGGCCGGGGTTGACAGGCGCAGCTCGACCGCCTGGCCGTCGAGTCGTCCCGGTATGGCGGCGGGCAGGGTGGCCGAGGCGTTGACGACGAGCAGGTCACCGGCATCGAGGAAGCGCCACAGCTCGTGGAAGCGCGCGTGCACGAGCTCGCCCGCGCCGCGGGAGGCCACCAGGAGCGCCACGTCGTCGCGCGCTCGTCCGAGCGCCTCCGGCGGCTCGTGCGCCTCCAGCGGTCGGGCCAGCGCCAGCGTGCTCATCCGGTCGGCGCCGCCACCTCGCGAGCCCGATAGCGCCCGCTCGGCTGCGAGCCTTCGATCAGCGCCAGCAGCCCGGGCACGCTCTCGTCGGGCGGGGGCCGGTCGCCGATGTCCTCGTCCGGGAACGCCTCCTGATGCATCTGGGTGCGCATGTCGCCGGGATCGACGCTGTACACCCGGAGCGCCGGATTCTCTACGGCGAGGATCGCGGTGAGGTGGTCGAGCGCGGCCTTGGAGGACCCGTAGCCGCCCCAGCCCTCGTAGGCCTCGACCGCAGCGTCGGAGGTGATGTCCAGGATCGCCGCGCCGGGCGCCAGCCGCGGCAGCACGAGCTGGGCGAGTGCGAGCGGGGCGAGCAGGTTCACGGCGTAGACGCGCTGGAGCTCGGCCAGCGGGTAGTCGGCAAGGGCGGGCTGCGGGCTCGGACCCAGCAGGCTCGCGTTGTTCACGAGCAGGTCGATCGGGTCGCCAGCCGCCTCGACCAGCGCCCGCCGGTGCTCCGGGTCGGCCACATCGCCGGCGATCGCCACCGCGCCCTCGAGCCCGGCCGTCGCCGCCTCGAGCGCCTCCTCCCCGCGCGCGTCCACCACCACCCGCCAGCCTCGCCGGCTGAGCGCGCGGATCAGGGCGAGGCCTAGGCCGCGCGATGCACCGGTGACGATCCCGACGGGCATGGCGACCGATGATGCACCTTCAAGAGCACTTGAAGTCAAGCCGCCCGTCCCGCCGGGCGGCGAGCAACTCCGACTCAGCCGGTGAGCCTGGGCGAGCGTCGGCG
>JBOGXS010000221.1:0-5509 GCA_050693815.1 Thermoleophilaceae bacterium
GTCTCCGACCCGGACGACGTGTTCGCCGCGAGCGCCCGCTGCGACGAGCTCGGCCTGGACACGATCTCCGCGGGCGGCACGATCGCCTGGGCGATGGAGTGCGTCGAGCGCGGCCTGATCGACGCGCCGTGGCTGCGCTTCGGCGAGCCGCGAGGGCTCCTCCGAGCGCTGGACGAGATCGCCGCGCGCGACGGCCTCGGCGACCTGCTCGCCGAGGGCTCGCGGCGCGCCGCGGCCACCATCGGGCCGGACGCCGAGGCCATCGCCCCGCACGTGAAGGGCCTCGAGCTGCCGGGCTACGAGCCGCGCACCCTGCAGGCGATGGCGCTCGGCCTGGCCGTGAACGCGCGCGGGGCGGACCACAACCGCTCGGGCGCGTACGAGGCCGACCTGTCCGGCGAGCTCGACCGCCTGGCCGGCGGCGCCGCCCACGCCGGCGCGGCGATCGAGACCGAGGACCGTGCGGCGGCGATGGACTCGCTCATCCTCTGCAAGTTCCTGCGCGGCGTGTTCGCCGAGCCCTGGCCCGAGTGGGCCGCCCTGCTCGCGCCGGTGACCGGCTGGGAAGTGGACGAGGCAGAGCTCAAGCGAACGGCGCGCCGGATCGTGCTCGCCAAGCGGCTCTACAACCTGCGCGAGGGCTGGACCCGCTCCGAGGACCGCCTGCCCGACCGCTTCCTGAGCGAGCCGATCACGCTCGACTCGGGCCGCCGGGCCACTCTCACCCCGAACCGGCTCCAGGGCATGATCGACGCCTACTACGCCGGGCGCGGCCTCGAGCCCGACGGGCGGCCGCTAGCGGCGACCAGCACCGAGCTCGGCTTAGACCTATTCGTGCAGGCCAGGTAGCCTGACTGGCGTGGCGACCACCGCTCCATCGCCCACACGCACGGTCACCCTGACGATCGACGGGCGCGAGGTCACGGTGGCCGAGGGCACCACGATCTGGGACGCCGCGAAGGGGGCGGGCATCGAGATCCCGGTGCTGTGCCACGACGAGCGCTACGACCCGGTCGGCGTGTGCCGCGTGTGCGCCGTGGACGTGGGCGGCCGCGTGTACGCGGCGGCCTGCGTGCGCCCGTGCGAGGACGGCATGGAGGTGAAGACCGCGACCGGCGAGGTGGAGCGGAGCCGCGCGACGCTCGTGCAGCTCCTGATGGCCGACCAGCCGCCGCCCGAGCTGGACCCGAAGGAGACGACCACGGCCGACAACGAGCTGCTGGCGCTGGCGCACCGGTACGGGATCGGTCGAGAGGACGGCCTCCCGCTCGCGAGCGGCCGCGGCGAGGACCTCTCCAACCCGGTCATCGCCGTGAACCACGACGCCTGCATCCTGTGCGACCGCTGCGTCCGCGCCTGCGACGACATCCAGGGCAACGACGTGATCGGCCGCTCCGGCAAGGGCTACACGACGCGCATCGCGTTCGACCTGGACGACCCGATGGGCGAGTCCTCGTGCGTGACCTGCGGCGAGTGCGTGGCCGCCTGCCCGACCGGCGCGCTGGTGAACAAGCCGATCGCCGGCGTGCCGATCCGCCCGCGCGCCGAGCTCGAGCCGGTCGAGAGCGTCTGTCCGTATTGCGGGGTGGGCTGCTCGCTCACGTACCACGTGGACCGCGAGCGCAACGCGATCGCGTTCGCCGAGGGCCGCGACCAGCCGGGCTCGCAGAGCCGGCTGTGCGTGAAGGGGCGCTACGGGTGGGACTACTCGAAGTCGCCGCAGCGACTGACCACGCCGCTGATCCGGCGCGAGGACTCGTATCCGAAGGGCCCGCTCTCGGCCGAGGTGCGGGGCGAGGGAAACGGCCGGAGGCGGCGAAAGCCCGGCGGGCTCGTGGACTACGACGACGTCCTCCCCCACTTCCGCGAGGCGAGCTGGGACGAGGCGCTCGACCTGACCGCCCGCCGCCTGAGCGAGATCCACGCCGAGGGCGGCCCGGCCGCGATCGCCGGCTTCGGCTCCGCCAAGTGCTCGAACGAGGAGGCCTACCTCTTCCAGAAGCTGATCCGCACGGCGTTCCACACCAACAACGTCGACCACTGCACGCGGCTGTGCCACGCCTCGAGCGTGGCCGCGCTGTTCGAGGGGATCGGCTCCGGCGCCGTCTCCACCACCTACGGCGACGTGCTGAACGCCGACGTGGCGATCATCACCGGCAGCAACGCCACGGCCAACCACCCGGTCGCCTCGTCCTTCTTCAAGCAGGCCCGCCGCCGCGGCACGACGGTGATCTACATCGACCCGCGGGCGACGAAGGTCGCCGACCACGCCGACGTCTTCTGTCAGCTCAAGCCGGGCACCGACGTGGCCTTCTACAACGCGCTGATGCACGAGCTGATCCGCCTCGACCTGGTGGACCGCGAGTTCATCGAGCACAGGACCTCGAACTACGAGGCGCTCGTGGAGACGGTCGCCGAGTACACGCCCGAGCGCGCCGGCCAGATCTGCGAGTTGGACCCCGACCTGATCCGGCGGGTGGCGCGCATCTGGGGCGAGGCGGACGCGGGGGTCATCTACTGGGGGATGGGCATCTCCCAGCACACCACCGGCACCGACAACGCGCGCTGCCTGATCGCGCTGTGCTCGATCACCGGCAACGTGGGGCGCCCCGGCACCGGGCTGCACCCGCTGCGCGGCCAGAACAACGTGCAGGGCGCCTCCGACCTGGGGCTGATCCCGATGTTCTACCCCGGCTACCAGGGCGTCGACGGCGACGACGCGCGCGCCCGCTTCGAGGAGGCCTGGGGCACCGAGCTCGACCCGGAGCGCGGGCTCACCGTCACGGAGATCATCGGCTCGATCCTCGAGGGCGGCGTGCGCGGCATGTACATGCTGGGCGAGAACCCGTTCCTGTCGGACCCCAACATCAACAAGGTCCGCAAGGCCCTATCGGCGCTCGACTTCCTGGCCGTGCAGGACATCTTCCTGACGGAGACCGCCGAGTTCGCCGACGTGGTGCTGCCCGCCTCCTCCTACATGGAGAAGGACGGCACCTACACGAACACCGACCGGCGCGTGCAGCTCGGCCGCACCGTGCTCGAGCCGCCCGGCGGCGCGTGGCTCGACTGGGAGATCGTGCAGGAGCTGGCGCAGCGGCTCGGGCTCGACTGGGACTACTCCTCGCCACGCGAGGTGTTCGACGAGATGGCCCAGCTGACGGACGGCTACGAGACGCTCAGCTACGACAACCTCGGCCCGTTCGGCAAGCTCTACCCCAACCCGGACCCCGAGCACTCGGACGGCACCGTGGTGCTGTTCTCAGAGCGCTTCAACACCGACGACGGCCTGGCCCACATCGTGCCCGCCGAGTGGCTTCCCCCGAAGGAGCTCCCCGACGACGAGTACCCGTTCGTGCTCAACACCGGCCGCCTGCTCGAGCACTGGCACACCGGCTCGATGACGCGGCGCTCCTACGCGCTCGACACGATCGCGCCGCGGGCCGAGGTCTACCTGCACCCCGGCGACGCCGCCCGGCTCGGGGTGGAGGACGGCGGGATGGCGCGGGTGTCCTCGCGCCGCGGATCGATCGAGCTGCACGTGCGGGTGTCGCACCGCGAGGCGCCCGGCAACTGCTTCATCCCGTTCCACTTCCGCGAGGCGGCGGCGAACCTCCTGACGATCGACGAGATCGACCCGACGGGGAAGATCCCCGAGTTCAAGTTCTGCGCGGTGCGGGTCGAGCCCGCCGCGCCCTGATGGCCGCGGTCCCTGGTGTCGAGGCCCGAGCCGGCCGCTTTCCCGGCCCCAGCCTGACTCCGGCGCTCACGGCGATCCAGCGCCGCCACGGCTGGCTTCCCCGGGAGGAGCTGGAGACGCTGTCGCAGGAGGTGCGCAGGCCGCTCTACGAGATCGAGGGGCTGATCTCGTTCTATCCGCACTTCCGGGCATCGCCCCCGTCGAAGGTGGCGCTGCACGTCTGCCACGACCTGACCTGTTGGCTGAGCGGGTCCGACGAGCGGATCGCCGAGCTGCGGGAGCGCTACGGCGACGACGTCGAGGTCGAGCTGGTGGAGGTGTCCTGCCTCGGGCGCTGCGACACGGCGCCCGCTGTTGCGGTTGACGAGCGGCCCGCGCGCGTGGACGAAAAGGGCGACATCGTCGAGCTCCCCGCCCCGCTCATCAGCCGTCGGGACCCATGGCCGAACGATCCCTACTCCCCGGGGGAGGAGCGCTACGGCGTGCTGCGCTCGCTCCTGGACGGGTCGCTCGGGGCGGACTCGGTGGTCGCGGCCTTGAAGGACTCTGGCCTGCGTGGGATGGGCGGGGCCGGCTTCCCGACCGGCACGAAGTGGGAGCTTGTCGCCGCCCAGGAGGCCACGCCGAAGTACGCCATCTGCAACGCCGACGAATCGGAGCCGGGCACGTTCAAGGACCGCCAGATCATGGCCGAGCAGCCGCATCTCGTGCTGGAAGGGCTCTTGCTCGGCATGGTCGTCTGCGGCGCCGATGAGGGGTGGGTCTTCATCCGTCACGAGTACGGACCGGAGGAGGAGGTCATCCGCGAGGAGATCGAGGGCGTGCGGCCGCTCCTGGAGGGCACCGGCCTGAGCATCGAGGTCTTCACCTCGCCCGGCGGTTACATCCTCGGCGAGGAGTCCGCCCTGATCGAGTGCATGGAGGGGCATCGCGGCGAGCCGCGCAACAAGCCTCCGTTCCCGGGGGTGTACGGCCTGTGGGGCAAGCCGACGCTGATGAACTCGGTCGAGACCTTCGCCCACGTGCCGGTGATCGTGGAGCGCGGGGCCGACTGGTGGCGCTCGCAGGGTGCGAACGACTCGGCGGGGCTGAAGTTCTTCGCGGTGTCGGGGCACGTGGAGCGCCCGGGGGTGTACTGCGTGCCGATGGGCACCACCGCCCGCGAGCTCCTCGCGCTTGCCGGCGGGGTGCGGGACGGCGCGGAGGTGGCCGGGATCCAGCCCGGCGGCGCGTCGTCGAACTTCCTCGGCCCGGAGGGGCTGGACGTGCCGCTCGACTTCGAGCCGCTCGCCGAGGCGGGCTCCATGCTCGGCTCGGGCGCGCTCGTGGTGATCGCCGAGGGGACTGATCTTCTCGCCGCCGCGACGAACGTGCTGCGCTTCTTCCGGAACGAGTCCTGCGGGAAGTGCGTGCCGTGCCGGATGGGGTCGCACAAGGCGCACGAGATGCTGGTGGAGCTGCTCGAGTCGGGGGGCGGGGCGGCCGACGTGGACGACCGCATCGTCCAGCTCGAGGAGACGCTGCGGATGACCTCGATCTGCGGCCTCGGCCAGGTGGCCCTCGGCCCGGTGATCAGCGTGATGGGCCTTCAGCGGGGCGCCACGGAGGCGCGGCCTCACCCGCGCACGGAGCAGGCGCCGGAGGAGGAGGGCGGCGATCCGCGAGATCCAGAAGACCCCGCCCACCCCGACGGCGGCGCGAGCCCGCCCCACCCCTTGGGCGGCGCGAGCCCGCCCCACCCGGAGGGCGGCGCTTCGCCTTGACGTCCCCGCGGGGGCAGCGCGAGTTCTTCGCCGTCCGGACCGTCGGCGA
>JBOGXS010000222.1:0-5256 GCA_050693815.1 Thermoleophilaceae bacterium
CCCGACGGTGGTCGGCAATGTCCGCTGAGCAGTCTCCGGGATCAGCTGGCCTTCGGCCAGACACTCACCCTCCCAACTCCCCAACTTGGGAGAACAACCTCCCCACCACAGAGGTTGACCTATGAGCCAGGCCGCGGCCCACGCGCCGCGAACCCTCCCGCCGCCGGCCGAGGATCCGAGCGCCGAATGGCTGCAAGCCGCCACACGCGCCCGGATCCTTTCCTGGGTCAGCCTCGCCTGGATGGGCTGGAGGGAGCCGTCGCCATCACTGCCGGGGGTGCTCGCCGGTTCGATCGCGCTCGTAGGGTTCGGGATCGACTCGGCGATACCGCGAGCTCTACCAGCGCACGAAGAAGCGCCACGGCCGCCAGCGCGGCCCAAAGGTGGCGGCGATCGTCGTCGCCCGCAAGCTCGCGGGCGCGATCTGGCACATGCTCACCTACGACAAGCCCTTCGCTCCGGCCAGCGCCACGGGCGCTCTGGCGGCGTGACCGCCCACGACTGAGATGCGCGACCGGAGCGACTCCAACCCGACCTGATCACCCAAGTGCAGATAGAGAGATGAGCATCGCTCGTGAGCCCAACGCACAAGGAGGAGAACACATCACCGAAACCGATCAGTCGACACGTGGCCCTTCTTCATAGAGAGCGCCGGTACGGTTTCCGGTCCTCGCGCCGGCCAGCGTGCACACGGAAGTGGCGGCCGCGGCCCGCTCCTGGAGGCCGGGATCCGATCCGACGCTCTGTGAGTGGCCTTCAGGGCAAGCTGATCGAGCAGCCGCGGCTTCATTCTCGAGCCTCCGAATTCGTGTTGACCGCCCGCGCCGCCACCGCCGATAGCCCACACACTCGGAGCGGGCCAAGCGGTGTAGTTCGCGCGCCGTCTACGCGGGGGATAGTCAGCAGCAGAGGAGGCGAGAGCCGATGATGGACGGATCGACCCTGGTCGTGGTGGCGATGGTCGCGATGATGGCGCTCATGATGGGCGGGATGGTTGTCGGCGGCGGATGGGCGCTTCTACGGCGGCGCAAGCGTCGCCAGGACAGCGACTGAGGCCGCCGCGCGCCGGAGGGGAGCCCGATGCGAACCGCGATATCGCGCTTGATGAGTTCGCGGCCCTGGTGCAGCTGGAGCCCGCGCAGATCGGCGACTGGGCCGCGCTCGGACTGCTGGACCCGGCGGGAGAGGGCCACTTCGGCGACCTCGACCTGTTGCGGCTGATGGCCATCCGCCACTACGAGGCGCTTGGCTACGACGCGGAGCGGCTGGCCGAGGGCATCAAGAGCGGCGAGGTCGAGCCCTTCCTCGGCGAGTGCATCTACCCGCGTGGCGAGCAGCTCACGGTCGACGAAGCGGCCGAGCGGGTCGGCGTCGATCGCGAGCTACTGGGCGACGTGCTCACGGCTCTCGGCTGGGTCCGCCCCGGCTTCCTCGAGGAGGACCTGCGCATGCTCGAGGGTTTCAAGGCCATCGCCGACGCCGGCATGCCACGCGAGGCGCTGCTCGAAGGCGCCCGGGCGTTCGGCGACACCCTGCGACGCCTGGCGGAGGCGCTGGTCCGGCTCGTCCACGTGCACGTCCACGAACGGCTGCTCGAGGAGGGCATGAGCGAAGAAGCGGTGATCCGGCAGATCCACGGGCTGCAAGATGCCGCGCTGCCGCTGCTCGACCGGATAGTCGAGCGAGTGCACCACGAGCACTTCCTGCAAGCCGATATCGGCGGCCGTAGCACTCGTGCCGGAGGGCCTGCCCCTCCCCTCGAGCGATGCCATTGCTGGCACGAAGCCCAAAGGCAGGAGCAGGCGTCCGCCGTCCAGGAGTGACCCCGGGTGTCCGGTTCCCAGCGAAGCCGGTCCAACACCGCGGGCGGCAACGCGCATTACTCCTTCCGGCGCAGAGCCATGGCGGGGCACCACGCCTCGCTGCTCCTACGCAACGACGAGCCGGAGCGCCGGCTGACACTGCTCCTTTTCGACGGTTGCGGGCGTGTGCGAGGACGGTCGGCACGCGCCCGCTCCGGACGAGGTGAGGTCGTCTGGGCTGACGCGGACCTGCCGTCTGCTTAGGGCTCCGAGCGAGAGCGGCGGCCACTACGCGCGCAGGTCGCTCAGCGTGGAGCCGCGACCCACAGGGCAGCGGTGTCCTGCCCGTCGTCTGGGGGCGCGTCTCGCTAGGAGTCGCCAAAGTCGTTGCAGCGCAGGTCGCACCGCGGCGTTATCTTCGGGGCTCTAGGAAGCGGCGTTCGACCCGATTCCGGGTCCTACGGAACCGAAGGTCTCAGGTTCGAATCCTGACGGGCGCGCCACGAAAGCTCGCGAGCGCGACCTTGCGGCGACGACCGCGCGGTCTGGACGGCCTGCTCGATTCGCTGCCCGAGACTTCCTTGACAACCGTCCTCGGGTCTACTCGTCCAACACCGGCTGGAAGCCACCCCAGAACATCCGGCTGCTGTCGAAGGGCATCTCCATCTGCATTGCCTCGGGGTCGGCGCTCATCTTCTCGTTCGCGGCGTCGCGGGTCGCCTTGTCCGGATACTCGATCCAGCTGAAGACGACCGTCTCGTCGTCCTTTGCCTGCGTGGCCCGGAAGAAGTCGGTCACCTCGCCCCGCGGCACGTCGTCTCCCCAACATTCGGTCACGCGGGTGGCGCCCAGGTTCTTGAAATACTCGGCACCCTGCTTGGCGTGCTCGATGTAGGCCTCCCGGTTGGCGGTCGGCACAGCCGCGACGAAGCCTTCGATGTAGGGCATGGGGCCTCCTCGTGTGGGTCGGTGCCGTCGTGGACGCTACCGCGGCGAGGCGGTCGGCTCTCTTACGATCGCCCCACCGGGATGTCAGCGCTTCCGCTCGATGCTGCGCGCCACGTCGCTGCGCTTGCGACCTGCTCGGCGGCGGTCGCTGCGAGCCGAGTCGCGCGCACAACGATCGAGGACTACTGCTCCCACCTGCCGGCACCTCGTCCGTTCTTCAGCCGGTGCCCGATCGACTGCATCCGGCCAGTGGATGTCGAGCGCTACCTGAGCGACAAGCTCGCCGGCGGGCTCGCGCCGACCACCGTGGTGCACCACGTCGCCTTCCTCGGCGGGCCGTTTCCCCTCGCGAATAAGGGCGGCTGGGGGAGCTCGAACCCGGTGGCGTTCGTCGACCGCCCTCGCCTGCCCCTGCAGTCGGGCGGGCGCCTGCGTTCCTGCTGCCCGAGGAGGTCGAGGCGCTCCTACGCGCCGTGCCGGGCGACGAGCTCGGCCGGCTCGAGCGTCCCTTGTACCTGTGCGCCGCAATGACGGGTCTGCGGCAAGAGGAGCTACTCGCGATGCGCTGGCGCGACATCGACTGGTCCGCCCGACGCGTGAGCGTGGCCGACAACCACCCGCGCGGACGCTAGGACCGGGTCGAGGCGACGAAGTCATCTCGTCCGCTCGGTCCCGATGGCGGACCGGCTGGCCAGCGAGCTCGACTGCCACTCTCAGGCGTCGACCTGGCAGTCCGACGACGACCTCGTCTTCTGCCATCCGCACACTGGTCGTCCTTACGACGCTTCGAAGCTCCGCAAGCGGTTTGAGGCTGCGCTCACTCAGGCGGAGCTACGGCGAGTGACCTTCCACGAGCTGCGCCGGGGCAAGCGCCCTGGCCCGCACATTCGCGTCGATGACCTGATCCACCCGTCACCAGGAGGAGCGCTCTCGCGCGGCCCAGGCGGTCGAAACACTCGTCAACCCACGCAGCCGACGCGCTGACCTGATTCTCCCTACTGCTTCCGCCTCGCCTATGCGGAGCGAGAGTCCTCGGGTTCGCGTCGGCGACGCTTCAGGTCGTCCGAGGCAATCGCGAGTGACCTTTCTGCGAGTCACCTGCTTGCCCCGACGAAGCGCACTATTTTGCCCGCATGCCAGCAGAGGATCGGAAGGGCGCCATCCAGCAGGGCCAGGAGGCGCTCACGCACGGGGCGTGGTCGGCCGCGCGGGAGCGGTTCACAGAGGCGCTTGAGCTGGGCGAGTCCCCAGACGCATACGAAGGGCTCGGCGCTGCTGCCCGCTATCTGCTCGATGCCGAGGCGGCGATCGACGCGCACGAGCGCGGCTTTCGTCTGGCGCGAGAGAGCGCTGACGCCGCGTCTGCGGCGCGGCTCGCGATCCAGCTCGCCAACGACGCGTACGCTTTTCACGGCTTGGCGGAGGCTTCGGGCTGGATCGAGCGCGCGGCGATGCTCGTCGAGGGCGAGCCGCCCAGCGTCGCCGCAGCGTGGGTGCCGCTGCTACGGGCGCATCTCGCCCTCTTGGTGGACGAAGACGCCGGCTCCGCGCAGGTGCTCTCGGCTCGAGCGGTCGCCCTCGCGCGCGAGGTGGGAGCGGTCGACGTGGAGATGCAGGCGCTCGGGCTCAACGGGC
Source organism: Thermoleophilaceae bacterium (assembly GCA_050693815.1). GTDB lineage: Bacteria > Actinomycetota > Thermoleophilia > Solirubrobacterales > Thermoleophilaceae > JACVRW01. Next base: position 4,386 of record JBOGXS010000222.1, read on the forward strand.
TGGCGCGGGTGAGCGCCGGCGAGGTCGAGGAGGGCATGCGACGCATCGACGCTGCCGCGGCGGCGGCGACCGGTGGCGAGATGAGCGACGTCGACTCGATCGAAACCGTGTGTTGCTATGCGATCGATGCCTGCAAGCGCGTGCGTGACCTCGAACGCGCGAACGAGTGGTGCCTGCGGGTGCGCGAGATCGCGACCCGCTTTGGCGATCGCCAGATGTTCTCGGTCTGCCGCACCCACTACGCCGACGTGCTCATGTGGCACGGCGACTTCGAGGATGCCGAGGCCGAGCTTGAGGCGGCGATCGCCGAGCTCGGCGCAATCCGACCGGGCCGGGAGGTGGCGGCGGTCGTCAGGCTGGCGGAGCTTCGCCGCCGCCAGGGGCGAACACGGGAGGCGGCGGAGCTGCTAGCTCGCGCTCCCTCCCACCGGCTGCACGCCCTCGTTGAGGGGCTGCTGGCGCTCGACCATGGCGATAGCGAGGCGGCGCTCGACGCCGCTGCGAGGTTCCTGCGCCGGCTTCGCAACGCGGGCAGCTTCGAGCGTGTCGCCGGGCTCGAGCTGCGCGTTCGCGCGGCTCTCGCGGGCGGCGACCTCGCCACGGCGGCCGAGGCCGCCCGGGAGATGGACGCGACCGCGGCGACGAGCCCCGGAAGCTCCATCGCCGCGGCTGCACTGCTCGCGGAGGGGCGGATCGCGCTCGCTCAGGGCGATGCCGCCAGAGCCCGTCCCGCGATTGAGGACGCTGCCGACCTTCTGGAGGCGGCGGGTGCCCGCTACGAGGCGGCGGGTGCCCGACTCGACCTCGCCGTCGCTCAGGAGCGCCTCGCCGTTCTGCACGCGCACGGTCGTCGCCGACTCCGTGCCCTGCA
>JBOGXS010000223.1:0-4160 GCA_050693815.1 Thermoleophilaceae bacterium
GTAGAGGCCGCCGTCGGAGCCGGCCCACTCGTCGTAGTCCTTGACCGCGAACTTGGCGACGTCTCCGCTCGAGCGGCTCACCACGAGGACGTTCTTCGCCAGTCCGGGACCCTTCTCCTTGGAGTCAGTCGGGCGCCGGCTAGCGGGAGCTCGCGACAATGCCCCGCAGAGTCTCGTCCAGGTTCCTTCGCTGCTCCTCCGGAATGGGAAGCTCTGGCACGCGTGCGAGAAGCACGGCGCTTTGGACGATCCCCGTCTTGAACGCCTCGCGGGCGTAGTCCCAGTCACGGTCGCGGCCGGCGGCGCATTTGGAGAGCACCAGGTCGTGCACCTCCAGGCACCAGGCGACCGTCGTTCGGTCGGACGCCGGCCGTGGGGGAATCTCGCGCTTGACCAGGCGTTCCTGCCACCCGCGCGGCGCCTTGGCCGTCTTCGGGCCCACGCCGTGCGCGTAGTAGCCGTACGCGAGGTGGAACTGAGACCCGTCACCCAGTGCCCCGTCGACCAAGTCGGCGGCATCGGGATCGCGCAACGGATAGATGTCGGCCTCGGGCGACTGGAGCATCGACTTCGGGGGCCGTTGGCAGGAGCCGAGAATCGCTTGACTGCCTATGACCACGAACTCGTCATGGCCGGTCACCTGGGCGGCAGCGGCGAGGACGTGCTCGAACTCCTCCGGACGCACTACGACACCTCGCATACGATCCGCCGGCGCTCCGGCTCGCTGAGCATGCCGGCGAACGGCGAGCTCTGGCGCAGGTCGTCGCCCTCGACGGATTCGTCGACGAGAGCTCGGCGGACCTCCGGCACTGGCTGATCCAGGAGTCGTTCCCATCGGTCCGCATACCGCGGGTCGATCCGTCCCTGCTCTCGCCAACGAAAGACAACGTGTCGCGCTTCGTCCACCATCGGCTTCTGGAGCCGCTCGGCCACCACGCGGTGATACGCGAGGCTGCGCGCTCGCGCGCGGTCGTGGGGGTCGCGGTCGCCAACGTCACCGACGCTCAGGCGCCGTGCCGCATCTCGATTGCGTGCCATGGTTGGCGCCAGAACGTGTCGGCGATGGCGGTCGGATTCCACCGCCTCATAGAGATCCAACAGCGCCGGGACCGGCACCTCAACCCGGCCCTTGGCCGAGTAGACCGTTGGTATATCGCCCGCGTCGATCCAATGAGCGAGTGCGGTGTGGCTGACACCCAGCACCCGTGCGGCGATCCGTCGCGACACTGTCTCTCCCAATTCGCGCTCGAGCGCCGCGCGGACCGCCGCGATATCGCGGTTGCCGGGCACCTCTCGACCAGCGCGGCGCAGGCGCACGATGCTCTCGAAGAGGTCTTGCTTGCGATCGACGACTCCCATTCCTAGCCAGCGTACCAAGCGTGTTGCCAAAATACTTTAAAAATGACAACTAAGCAGGCGGCACGATCCGCAGCACGCGGTCGTCCTCGTCGCTTGGCGCAGGAACTTGCCGTTCAGCGAGGACGGGTCCTGGGCCAGCTCCGGCTGTCCGGCGTCGCCGGTGGCGACGTAGCGGTCGCCCTCCGGCCCGAACCCGATCCGGCCGCTGTCGTGGATCGGCCCGGCCGCGATCCCCTCGACCAGCGTGACCTCGCGCTCGAGCGCTGCGTCCGCGTAGCGGTGGCGCTCGAGCACCATGCCCGACTCGGTCGTGAAATAGAGGTAGACGAGGCCGTTCTCGGGAAAGTCGGGATCGAGCGCGAGGCCGAGCAGGCCGCCCTCGCCCTCGGCCGACACCTCGATCTCGGCCACCGGCTCCTCGCGCAGGCCGTCGGGCGTGAGCAGCCGCACGCGGCCCGGGCGCTCCGTGATGAGGGCGCCGCCGCCGGGAGGAACGCGATCTCCCACGGCACCTCGAGCCCGGTGGCCACGGTGTCGACCCTCAGGCCAGCGCCGCGCGCGGGCTCATCCTCCTGATCGTCGGAGCAGCCGAGCGCCAGGCCCGCGACGATCAGCAGAAGGGTGCAGAACGCGCTGCCGGATGTCACGCGCGCTCCGCCCGGCGCGCCGCGACCCTGAGAGCCTCGCCGCCGATCAGGCGCTCGAAGTGGCCGATCGCCGTCCACAGCGCTCGCATGCGGAGCTTCGCGCCCCTGTCGACCGGCTCGATCCGCGACTCGCTCACCAGCGCGGAGCGGCCGTCGCCGTCCGCCTCGATCCAGTGGCCGAACAGCACGCGAACGGTCCCGGGCTCGCCCCACCGCGAGAAGTCCTCCGGCCCCGCCAGCCGCGGGTAGTCGCAGCGCAGCGTCCAGACCCGCCCGCACAGGCCGGACACCGACCAGCGCTCGCCCTCCTCGAGCACCACGAAGGGATAGCTGCGGAACAGCTCGCGGAACGGCAGGTCGCGCGCGGTGCCCGGGATCCGCCAGCGCACGACTCTCCCGAGGGTGGGCGCGTCGCATACCCGCACCTGCTCCGCGGCGTGCCACAGCCGGTCCTCGGGCACCGGCGCGGCGCGGCGATGGCGGGTGCGGATCTGCGGCTCAGGCAGCCAGCGGTCCAGGTCCACGGCGCGCGATCACCGCTTCCCCATCAGCCCCCGCAGCGCCTGGCCGCCGCCACGGTCGCCATCCTCGCGCGACCACTGGGTCCGGGGCCGCTCCCAGCGCTCACCGTCCACCTCCAGGTCGACCCGCTCGTTGAAGAAGGCGAGGCAGTTCGCCACGGGCTTGGCGTCGTGCTGGGGGTCGCGGTAGGACCACACGAGGTCGTCGACCAGCCGGTCCCCAATCCGCACGTGCCAGTACGAAGCGGAGCCCTTGTACGCGCAGCGCGAGCGGCTCGGGCTCGCCACGAGCAGCTCGCCGCGCACGTCCTCGGGCGGGATGTAGAAGCGCGGCGGCAGCGCCGTCTCGAAGAGGATGCGGGCGCGGCGCGTCTCGGCGAGCAGCTCGCCCTCGAGCGAGATGCGGACGTGGCGGGTGCTCTTCAGCACGTCGATGCGGCTGTAGGGGTCGCGCGGGTGGCCGAAGAGCTGCTCGTCCTCGGTGAACCACTCGTCGATCGCCGACCAGACGAAGGAGACGTGCCCGGACAGGAATCCCGCCTCCGCCACCGGCTCGTCGAACAGCCAGGCCGCGTCGGGAACGCTCCTCTCCCCCACGCGCAGCGTCCGGTACGACGCCCGCCCCTTCGCGGGCACGTCCACCGTGGTCGCCGACGGCTCCAGCAGGTCCTCGCGCACGTCGGCGAGCGGGAAGTAGAAGACGGGGAGCCGGCCGGACTCGTGCAGCAGCCGAGTGCTCAGGCTGTCGACCAACGTCTCGCCCTCGAAGGTGGCCCGCACGCGCGGCAGGTACGGATCGAAGAAGAGCAGGGTCTCCGGCAGGGCGAGATCGGCGTTGTAGGCGCCCGCCGCGCCGGGAGCGAGCGGACCGGTGCCGAAGGTGAGCGACATGGCGACATCGTAGGGACCGCCCCACCCCGGGCCGCCGTAGAGGGTGTGTGCTCCGTGGCGCGGCGGCACTGCTGGCGGTCTCGGCCCTGGTGGGCCTCGCGGGCTGCCGGGAGACGCCGCCCCCGAGCCCGCGGGACGCCGCCGCCGAGCGGATCCGGACCGCGGTCCTCGCCGGCGCACGGCGCGACTTCCGGCACAGCGAGGGGGCCTCCCGGGGTTTCGTCCGCTGCTTCGTCGCCGGCCTCCGTCGCGAGCTCGACCGGGAGACGCTCGAGTGGCTGCGGGTGGTGCGCAGCGCCGACGGGCGGCCGGCCGCCGCGCGCGGGCTCAACACGATCGCCGCACCGGTCGGAGACCGCTGCGGCGAGCGCTGGACCGTGCCGCAGCTGATCGAGGCGGCCCGGGGCCTCGACGGGTCCTTCAGCCCGTCAGGCTGATCGTGCCCGCCGGACGGGCGCAGCGCCGGAAGCGCACCACGCGCCGGGCCCGGTTGCCGTGCACGTCCACGGCGCGGATCCGGATCCGGTGACGGCCGCTGCGCATCCGCCGCCCCGGCACGCGAACCCGGAAGGACTTCCTGCGCGTGCCCTTCAGCCGCCGGGAGCCGAGCGCCACGCGCGCGCGGCGCAGCCGCGAGCGGTCCCTGATCCTCACCCGCATCCGGAAGCTCGAGCGCGCGCACGGCCGCGGCACGCCACGAACCCGGATCCGTGGCGCGCGCCTGTCGCGCCCGCCGGGCGGC
>JBOGXS010000224.1:0-3660 GCA_050693815.1 Thermoleophilaceae bacterium
GCCGGGTTCCGCGCCGGAACTGGGCGCGCCGGGGTCCGCGGCGGAGCGGGGCGCGCCGGGCTCGCGCGCCCGCGTCTCCACGGCGAGCGAGATGCGCGCGTTCCCCAGCACCGCTCCGGCCACCATCACCGCCGCGCCGGCGAGCGCCAGCCAGATGCCGAGATCCTGATCGGGCCCATCGACTCCGGCCACCGCCGGCGGGTCGTTCAGCAGCTGGAAGACCACCACGAAGAACGCCAGGGCGCCCAGTCCCACCGACAGCCCGGCCGCCAACGGCCGCCGTAGCAGCCTGAACTCGGCGGCGAGCGCGACCATCGAGCCCACCGCCAGCAGCACCAGCAGCATGTCGACGAGCTCGAACACCGTGAAGCCGCTGACCTGCTCGTACCAGTCGAGGAACAGGCTCACCACCAAGAGCACGGCTCCGACCGCCGCCACGAGCGGCCCGACCGGCACCTGCCCCTGTCTCGGCTCGGCGTTCATCTGGCCACGAAGTTCACGAGCTTGCCCGGCACCACGACCGCCTTGACGATCTGCCTGCCGTTCAGCCGCGCTGCGAGCTTAGCGGACCCGCGCGCGATCTCCTCCAGCCGCTCGCGCGAGGCCTCCGCCGGCGCGGCGACTCGATCGACCAGCTTGCCGTTGAGCTGCACCACGAGCTGGATCTCGTCCGAGACCAGCAGCGCGGGGTCGGCCTCCGGCCACGGCTCCTCCCACACCCGCCTCGCGGTCATCAGCTCGTACACCTCGGCCCCCAGGTGCGGGGCGAAGGGGAAGATCAGCGAGCCCGCGGTCGCCACCGCGAAGCGGACATGCGAGGTGGGCGCCGAGTCGCGCTGCCGGTAGACCTCGTTGACCAGCTCCATGACCGCGGCGATGGCCGTGTTGAAGCCGAAGCTGGCCTGCATGTCGCGCGTGACGCGGTCGATCGCCCAGTGCGCCTTGCGCGGCAGCGGGCTCGGCTCGCCACCGGGATCGGACCCGCCCTCGGGCGCCTCGTGCGCCGCGGTCCACAGGCGCGAGAGGAAGCGGTGCACGCCGCCCACGCCGGAGTCCGACCAGTCGGCATCCTTGTCGGGCGGGCCGATGAAGAGGATGTAGCAGCGGGCGGTGTCCGCCCCGTAGCGCTCCACCACGCCCTGCGGAGACACCACGTTGCCCTTCGACTTCGACATCTTGGCCCCGTCGCGCGTGATCATCCCCTGGGTGAACAGCCGCGCGAACGGCTCCTGCACGTCGAGGTAGCCCAGATCCGCCAGCGCCTTGACGAAGAAGCGCGCGTAGAGCAGGTGCAGGATGGCGTGCTCGACACCGCCGATGTACTGGTCGACCGGCATCCACCGCTTCAGCGCCTCGCGGTCGAAGGGCGCCCGGTCGTTGCGGGGGTCGCAGTAGCGCAGGAAGTACCACGACGAGTCGACGAACGTGTCCATCGTGTCGGTCTCGCGACGGGCCTCGCCGCCGCAGGCGGGGCAGCTCGTGCGCACCCAAGCCTCGGCGGCCGCCAGCGGGGAGCGGCCCCGGGGCGCGTAGTCCTCCACGTCGGGGAGCTCCACGGGCAGCTGGTCGTCGGGCACGGGGAGCATGCCGCAGCTCTCGCAGTAGAGGATGGGGATGGGACAGCCCCAGTAGCGCTGGCGCGACAGCAGCCAGTCGCGCAGCCGGTAGCTCACCGAACGGCGGCCCTTGCCCTCGGACTCGAGCCAGTCGACGATCTGCTCGTGCGCCTCCCGGTTGTGCAGGCCGTCGAAGCGGCCGGAGTTGACCATCGCGCCGTCGTCGGTGCAGGGCAGGTCGCTGCACTCGATCACCCGCCGGATCGGCAGGTCGAAGGCCTCCGCGAACTCGTGGTCGCGCTCGTCGTGGCCCGGCACCGCCATGATCGCGCCGGTGCCGTACTCCATCAGCACGTAGTCGGCCACGAACATCGGGATCTGCTCGCCGGTGACCGGGTTGGTGACCGTGTGGCCGACCGCCACGCCGGTCTTCTCCTTGCTCTCGGAGTCGGCTTCGCCGACGCCTCGCGACCGCTGCGCTCCCGCTCCTCGCTCCTCGGCCGACTCGTTGAGCGCCCGGTTCACGTAGTCGTGCACCTCGGGCGAGTCGTTCAGGCGGAACACGTCGGGGTGCTCGGGGGCCATCACGAAGAACGTGGCGCCGAAGAGCGTGTCGGGCCGGGTGGTGAAGACCGGGTAGTCGATCCCGAGCTCCTCGCAGCGGAAGACGACCTCGGCGCCCTCCGAGCGGCCGATCCAGTTCTCCTGCATGGTCACCACGTGGGGCGGCCACTCGATCGTCCTCATGTCGTCGAGCAGCCGGTCGGCGTACTCGGTGATGCGGAAGAACCACTGCTCGAGCTGCCTGGCCTCGACCGGGGTGCCGCAGCGCTCGCAGCGGCCGTCGATCACCTGCTCGTTGGCGAGCACGGTGGCGTCCTTGGGGCACCACTTGACGGCGGCCTCCTTGCGGTAGGCCAGGCCCTGCTCGTACAGGCGCAGGAAGATCCACTGGGTCCAGCGGTAGATGCGCGGCTCGTGGGTGCCGAACTCGCGCGTCCAGTCGATCGACACGCCCCAGGAGCGAAGGTCCCGCCCGAAGTCGGCGATCGAGGCCTCGGTCGACTCGCGCGGATGCTGGCCCGTCTTGATCGCGTGGTTCTCCGCGGGCAGCCCGAAGGCGTCGTACCCCATCGGGTGCAGCACCCGGTGACCGGTGCGGCGCCAGTAGTGCGCGATCGCGTCACCCAGCGAGTAGTTCTTCAGGTGCCCGATGTGGGGCTCGCCGCTCGCGTAAGGCAGCATCTCCAGCACGTAGGCCTCGGGTCGCTCGTCGGGCTCGTTCGAGACCTCCCAGGTGTGCTCGTCGGCCCAGACCTCCTGCCACTTGGACTCGATCGTCTGCGGGTCGTAGCGGTCCATGCTGGGCGGCAAGGGTACGCGCTGCGTCAGCGTCGCCGCCGGCGCCGCTTGCGGCGGCTGACCGGATGCGGCGTCGTGGGCCGCTGCACGTGAAGTGAGGCGGGCGCGGTCAAGCCGCGCTCAGGGTAGCGGGCCCGGATCGGCGACCAGGCGCGTGGCCGCGGCCTTCCAGGTCGCGGTCACGCGGGTTCCCGGGCGCAGCTCGAGCGCGTCGGCCGATGCGCTCGTGATCTCGGCCGTCAGCGGTTGCGGCGCGGCCAGTCCGACCCGCACCCGGTTGCCCACCGCCGTCACGCTCAGGACCTCGGCGCCGACGCCGTTGCGAGCCGACCCGTGCCGCGGCTCACCCGCCGGCTCGATCGCGATCTCCCAGGGGTAGACGCTCACGGCCACCGGGCCCTCGGCGCGGTCGGCGCTCGACACGGCGCCGCCCCCGTCGAGCTCCACGTGGGTCAAGCCGTCGGAGCCGGGACGGGCGCGGCCGGTGAGCACCACGGCGCCCGTGAAGTCGGCCACGAACGGCGAGCGCGGCGCGGCGGCGAGCTCGCTCGGCGTGCCCTCCTGGACGATGCGACCGGCGTCGATCACTCCCACGCGGTCGCCCAGCTGGGCCGCCTCGTGGAAGTCGTGGGTGACCAGCAGGGCGGGCACCTCGACCTCCCGCAGCACCGCGGCCAGCTCGTGCGAGGCCCAGGCGCGCGTGCGCGCGTCGAGCGCCGAGAGCGGCTCGTCGAGGAGCAGC
>JBOGXS010000225.1:0-5068 GCA_050693815.1 Thermoleophilaceae bacterium
GGCCCGGCCAGCCTGACGCGCGCGCGCAGCCGGCGCGAGAGGCTGACCGCGGGAGCCGAGGCCGGATCGCGCAGCCAGATCGTCGCCCGCCAGTCGAGCTCGGCCGGAAGCCGGCGCAGGGCGCGCAGGAAGAGCCGCAGCGCGCCGCGCTCCTCCTCGGCGGAGAAGACGATCTCCGGCGGCCCGGCGCCGCCGTCCGGACGGTGGAGCAGGTCCGCGCCGGGGCGGATCACGCGGTAGTCGCCGGGGAAGTAGCGCTCGATCATGTCGCGCGTGGCGGCGAAGCTCGCCGTGCGCCCGTCGAGGCGCCCGAACAGCAGCTCCACCACCCTGCGCCCCACCTGGGTTGACACGAAGCGCTCGGTGATGGAGTGGAAGGTGCCGACGTTCAGCGCGCGGGAGTGGCGCAGGGCCGCCGACGCCGCGCTGGGCGCGAACGGCTCGTGCACGTGCACGAAGTCGAGCTCGGTGCGGTCGAGCAGGTCCTCGAGCGTCCGCGACACGTCGAGCGGCAGCGAGACCGACCCGCCGCGCCGGAAGGGGAGCGACTGCCCGACCGCGACCAGCGAGGCACAGCCCGGCTCGGCGAAGACAGCCTCGGGATCGGAGCGCAGCCGCCTGACCGCGGCCCGCCCCTCGCGCACGAGCTCGCGCGAGTCCGACGGCGCCACCACGACGACCCGGTGCCCGCGCTGGCACAGCTCGTCGGAGAGGCGCTCGACGAAGCGGTTGACCTCGTGGTGCTGCTCCCAGGGCCAGGGAGTGACCTGTGCGATGGAATAGCGCTCAGCCGCCACTCGGTGGAGGATACGTCGGCAGGTCATACTACGTTTCCGTAGCAGCTATAACGAAGTTTGCGTATTAACTGCTACGCTGTCATCGTGATAGGAGCTACCCCTTTCCCGCACGGCGGACCCATCGAGCCTTCCCAGCTCATCAACCGCTCGGAGGAGCTGAAGAGGCTTGCCGAGGTCTGCGCTGGCGGGATCGACGTGCGCCTCACCGCGCCACGGCGGTACGGCAAGTCCAGCTTGCTGCTGCGCCTCCTGCATGACCTGGATGGCACCGGCTTAACCGGCGTGTACGTGGATCTGTATGCCGTTCTCACCATGGCGGATCTGGCGGACCGTGTCGAACGCGCGTATCGAAGCGCGCTACGCGGCCCACTTCGAAACTGGCTCGACTCCGTCCTGGGCACGCTGCGCCCGACCGGACGCATCGGGGCGGGTCCGGTTGGCATGGAGATCGGCGGCGGGGTCGGGGAGCCGGGTCAGGGGGGTCTGCTCGAGCGTCTAGCTCTACCCCACCGGATCGCCGATCGGACCGGCCGGACGGTCGTCGTGGTGATGGACGAGTTCCAGGCGGTCCTGGCGGCGGGACGAGAGGTCGACGGCGTGATCCGCTCCGAGATCCAGCGACACGGGGAGGCCGTGTCCTACGTCTTCGCCGGCTCCCATCCGGGAATGATGCGAGAGCTTTTCGCGGACCGCGCACGCCCTTTCTACGGCCAAGCGCAGCCCATGGAGCTCGGACCGCTACCGGCGGACGAGGCGGGCGAGGAGATCGCTCGACGCTTCCAAGCCAGCGATCGGGATCTGGGCGCTGCCCTCGGGCCGCTGCTCGACCTGGCGCGCGGCCACCCTCAGCGCTTGATGCAGATGAGTGCGCACGTATGGGCTGCTACGCCGGAGGGTGCGACCGCCGACGAGGAGACCTGGCAGGAGGCGCTGAACTCGATCGACGAGGACACCGATGATGAATTTCAAGCCCGATGGGAGGCTCTGGGCGATTCCGAGCGGCGAGCCCTGTCGGCGGTGGCAGCCGGCCTGCCACCTACCGGCAAGCTGGCCACGCGCACCCAAGGGGCAGGCGCCTCTTCGATGCAGCATGGCCTGAAGACGCTCGAGGAGGGCGGTGAGATCCGGCGTGAGCTCGATCGGCGGGCGCGCTGGATCGTCGTGGATCCGCTGCTCAGCCGCTGGGTCTCCCGCAAGCGGGCGTGAGGCGCTGCCCAGATAGGCGCTCAGGCCCGGCGTCAGCCCTCGACTCGCACCACGAGCGCCGCGCCGGTGTCGCCGGCGGCACAGCCCGTGAACAGCCGCCGCGCTCCGCGAGCGTCTCGATCAACTCGGCGAGGGCGCGGGCGCCGGTGGGCGCCTGCGGGTGGCCATAGACGAGGCAACGGTCGGAGCCCCGTAGAACGCGCCGGGCTGGGGCACCGTCCAGCCCAGCACGAGCTGCGACAGCTCCCCCGGCTCGATGCCGCGGTCCGCCAGCGCGCGGCGGGCGGACAGCTCCGCGAGCTGGAGGCTCGTGACCTGGCTGAGAGGCCCCTGCCAGCGGCAGAAGGGCGTCGACCAGGCGCCGCCGAGCGGGATGCAGGCCCGCTCGAGTCTCACGAGTGGCGGTGGTGCGCGTGCAGCAGGTCGCCCGTGCGCTTGCCGTCGGGGTGCACCTCACCCGGGCCGTAGCCCTTGGGGCGCTCCTGGCCGGCCAACTCCTCACGGAGCGCGCGCGTGGCCTCCTCGTCGACGCGGTAGTCGTGCACGTCGGGGTCTACGACCTCGACCACCACGCCGTAGGCGTGACGCGCGCCCTGGATCGTGAGGAAGCCGTCGATCACCTCCTCGAGCACCTTCTCGGGCTCGCGTTCGGGCGAGTCGCCGTAGCCGCCGCCCCCGTTCGAGATGAAGTCGATCGCATCTCCCTCCCTGAGCTGGACGTTCGTGGCGAACATGCCCAGGTTGCGTTCCTCGCCGGACCCCATGTTGAGCACGAGCTTGTTTGGACCGCCGTTGGTCCCACCGGCCACGCCGGGCGGGGTCACCTCCTCGCGGTCGCCGTGGATCGAGTTCGACGCGTCGCCCAGCATTCGCCACCTCCGGTGCGAGCCGTAACCGCCGCGGTAACGTCCGAAGCCCGCCGAGTCGGGGGAGACCTCGAACCTCTCGTATACCACCGGGTACCAGCGCTCGTGTACCTCGATCGGCTGGTTCTGCGCCCCGGCGCCGTAGAGGAACATCGCAAAGCTCGGCCCGTCCCCGTAGCTGCGCGCGCCCTGGCCGCCCTCAGACCACGTGTACGACACGAAGCGCTGGCCCGTACGCGGGTCGATGCCGCCGATGCAGCAGTTCTGCAGGTTCACCGTCCCGCCGAACAGCATGTCGGCCTGGCCGAGGGCGGCGAGCGCCTGGCCCCAGGCGCCCATCGTCGCCGTGTCGCACTTCTCGTAGCCCGACGCGCAGTAGCCGGCCACCGGCGTGGGGTGCGTCACGTGCGTCGCGGAGCCCGGCCGGGTGACGATGTTCAGCGCGCCGATGATGCCGTGGTTGAGCGGCACCAGGTGCGGGAAGCAGTGCAGCGTACCGTCGTAGGTTGCACTCGACAGCGCCGGCAGCGTGAGTCCGGCGGGCCCGAGCGGTGCGTCGTCGGACTCGCGCCAGTCGATCGTCGCCTGGTCGCCCTCGACGATCAGCCGGCACGTGAACTTCACGCGCGGGTGGTCCTCTCGGCCGATGTCGTGGTCGCAGAAGTCGTTTGAAGACGTACTCCCCGTCGGGCAGCGCCTCGATCTCCTGGTGCAGCAGCCGCTCGGCGTAGTCCATCACCGCCTCGAAGCCGAGCTTGACGGTCTTCTCTCCGTAGCGCTCGACGTAGTCGCGCAGCCGTCGCTCTACGAGCTTCGTCGCCTGGTACTGGGCCGCCAGGTCGCCCATGCGCTCGTGCGGCACGCGCACGTTCATCTTGATCATCTCGAAGGTCGACTTCACCGGCTTGTCGCGGTGGTAGAGGAGTGTCGGCGGGATGATCATCCCCTCGGCCCACGACTCCGTGGCCGCCGGATTGAACGTGCCGGGGATGGGCCCGCCCATGTCTGAGCCCCAGGCGACACGCTCCACGAGCGCCGACCCCTGCGAGCACATGCCGCGAAAGCCGTTGCGCAGCACGGTGAACGTGATCGGATCGATTGTGTCGAGAGCGCCGATACCCGGGAAAGTCGCTCAGCCCCGACGCGGTGCTACTCACCGAGGCGACAGTATACGCCTCACCGAGGTGAGGTGTTGCTTATCTGGGATCCGAGGCGAGCTACGCCGTCGCGGTGCGCACCCTCGCCTTGCCCGGCAGCTTCGGCGCCCCGCCGTACTCGGCGATGAAGTCCTCGGTCATCTGGCGGGCGACCGGGTCCGGGTGCTGCTCCGGCGGCGACTTCATCAGGTATGCGCTCGGGCCCTCCAGCGGGCCGCCGAGGCCGTGGTTCAGAGCGAGCTTGCAGCAGCGCACGGCGTCGGTGACGATGCCCGCCGAGTTCGGCGAGTCCCACACCTCGAGCTTCATCTCGACGTTCAGGGGAACGTCCCCGAAGGCCTGGCCCTCGACGCGGATGTGCGCCCACTTGCGGTCGGTCAGCCACGGCACGTAGTCCGACGGGCCGATGTAGACGTCGTCGGCCGGCAGCTCGTGGTCCATGATCGACGTGACGGCGTTGGTCTTCGAGATCTTCTTCGAGTCCAGCCGCTCGCGCTCGAGCATGTTGTAGAAGTCCATGTTGCCGCCGACGTTGAGCTGCGAGGTCCGCTCCAGCCGCACGCCACGCTCCTCGAACAGGCGAGCGAGCTGGCGGTGGACGATCGTCGCCCCGACCTGGGACTTGATGTCGTCGCCGATGATCGGCACCCCGGCCCGGGTGAAGCGCTCGGCCCACTCGGGGCGGCCGGCGATGAACACCGGCAGGCAGTTCACCAGGGCCACGCCGGCCTTGAGGGCCTGCTCGGCGTAGTGGCGGGCGGCGTTCTCGGAGCCGACCGGCAGGTAGCAGACGAGCACGTCGGCACCGGCGGCGGCCAGGGCCACGGCCACGTCGACCGGGGCGGCGTCGGACTCCTGGATGGTCTCGGCGTAGTACTGGCCCAGCCCGTCGTGGGTCGGCCCGCGCTGCACCTCGTCCCCGAGCGGGGGCACGTCGGCGAACTGGATGGTGTTGTTCTCGCCGGAGCGGATGGCTTCGGAGAGGTCACGCCCGACCTTCTTGGCGTCGACGTCGAAGGCGGCCACGAACTCGATGTCGCGG
>JBOGXS010000226.1:0-5216 GCA_050693815.1 Thermoleophilaceae bacterium
GGCACACCCAGCCCGCGCGCCACCCGGGCGCAGGACGCCCCGCTCACCGCCTGGGCGCGCACCTTGGTGAGCCGGCCGGCGCCCTGGCGCTCGAAGCGCGGGTACATGTGGGTGGATACGGCGAGGCTCAGGACCACGTCTCCCAGGAAGGCCAGCCGCTCGTACGACTCGGCGCGGTGCTCGACCCACGACGCGTGTGTGAAGGCCTGCCGCCGCAGGTCCTCCGGCAGCTCGGCAAGAAGCTCCTCGAGCGATTCCCTCCGCGCGCCTCCGGCCGAGCCGGCTGCCTGCGGCTCAGCTCTGGATCTCCGCGGCATGGGCGGCGACGAAGTCCGCGGCCTGTCCGACCGTCAGGATCCGGGCCGCCTCCTCGTCGGGGATGCGGACGCCGTAGCTGTCCTCCAGCTCGACCACGAGCTCGACCAGGTCCAGCGAGTCCGCCTCGAGGTCCTCCTTGAAGCGCGTGTCCTCGTCGATGCGCTCGGCCTCCACCTCCAGCTCGGTGGCCAGGTGCTCGCGGATGCGTTGCAGGACCTCCCCTCGGGTCACGACGGCGCGACCGTAGCAGCGGGTGCGGACCGCAAGGCACCGGCCGTCTCGAGCGCGGCGGTGGTGCGAGCGACCATCTCCTCGTCGACCGCCCGCTGGGCGAGCCGCACCGCGCTCTCGATCCCCTTGGGTCCGAAGCTGCCGTGGGCCACCACCACCGGCTTGCGCAGCCCGAGCAGGATCGCGCCGCCGGCGCGCTCGGGGTCGAGCCGGTCGCCCAGCCCGGCGAGCCTGCCGCGCACGAGCAGCCCGCCCAGGGTGGAGACCGGGCCCGAGCGGATGGCGTCGCGCACCGCTCCGGTGAGCGTCTTGGCCGTGGCCTCGAGCACCTTGAGCGCCACGTTGCCGGTGAAGCCGTCGGTCACGATCACGTCCGCGCTCGACGAGGGGAGGTCGAAGCCCTCGACGTTGCCCACGAAGTTGAGGCCGCCCGCGGCGGCGATGCGCTCGTGGGCGATCAGCACGTCGGGCGTGCCCTTGCCCGACTCCTCCCCCACGCTCAGCAGCCCCACGCGAGGGCGCTCCACTCCGTGCACCGCCTCCATGAAGCCGGCGCCCATGTAGGCGAACTGGACCAGGTGCTCGGGCCGCACCTCCACGCTGGCCCCGGCGTCGAGCAGGAGGACGTCGCCCTGGGGAAGCGGCAGCAGCGCGGCCAGCGCCGGCCGGAAGACGCCGCGGATGCGCTTGATGGCGAGCGTGCCCGCGGCGAGCGTGGGCCCGGTGGAGCCGGCGCTGACGAGCGCCCCCGCCCGCCCGTCGCCGACCGCCCGCGCGGCCTGCACGATCGAGGCGTCGCGGCGCGAGCGAACGGCAGCCACCGGCTCGTCGCCGCCACGGATGGCCTCGGGGGCGTCCACCACGTCGGCGTGCGGGCCGGCGCCGGTCAGCTCGCCCGCTGGGCCGAACAGCAGCACGGGCAGCTCGGAGCGGCGCACGCCCTCTGCCACGGCGGCCGGCCCCCGGTCGGCGCCGTTGGCGTCGACTGCGATCACGGAGCGCGCAGGGCCACTACTCGTCGTCGGCGGCGTCGCGCTCCTGCACGACGACCTGGCGGCCGGCGTAGGTGCCGCAGCTCGGGCAGACGCGGTGCGGCAGGCGCGGCTCGTGGCAGCGCGGGCAGCGGCTCAGGGTGGGGGTGGTGACCTTGTGCTGGGAGCGGCGCTTGTGCGTCCGCGAGTGGGACTGTCTCTGCTTGGGGACCGCCATGGCGGCCCGGAAGGATAGCTTGGCCTCGCGGCCGCGCCCGGTTAGGGTCCGGCCATGTTCGACTACGTGATCGTCGGCGCCGGCTCGGCCGGCTGCGTGCTGGCCAACCGCCTGAGCGAGGACCCGGACGTCAGCGTCCTGCTGCTGGAGGCCGGCGGCCCGGACACGAACGACCTCGTCCACCTCCCCGCCGCCTTCTCGGCGCTCTACCGCAGCGCCCAGGACTGGGACCACTCCACGATCTACGAGCCCTACGCCGACGAGCGCCGCATCTACCTCCCCCGCGGCAAGGTGCTCGGCGGCAGCTCGTCGATCAACGCGATGATCTACATCCGCGGCAACCGCGCCGACTACGACGGCTGGGGCGTGCCGGGCTGGACCTTCGACGACCTGCTGCCCTACTTCAAGCTCGCCGAGGACAACGAGCGCGGCGAGGACGAGCTGCACGGCGCCGGCGGCCCGCTGCCGGTCTGCGACGGGCGCTCGCTCAACCCGCTGGCCGACGCCTTCCTCGAGGCCGCGCGCGCCTGCGGCCATCCCGGCAACGACGACTTCAACGGACCCGAGCAGGACGGCGTCGGCCGCTACCAGCTGACCCAGCGCAACGGGGCGCGGGCCAGCGCGGCGGTGGCCTACCTGCACCCGGTCGCCGGCCGTCCGAACCTCACGATCGAGACCCACGTGCACGCCCTCGGGGTCAAGTTCGAGGGCGAGCGCGCGGTGGGGGTGGTGGGCTCGCGGCTGAGCGAGCTGCTCGAGTTCCGCGCCGAGCGCGAGGTGATCGTGTCGTGCGGGACCTACAACTCGCCCCAGCTGCTGATGCTGTCCGGCCTCGGGCGGCCGGCGGAGCTCGAGGAGCTCCGGATCGATGTGGTGGCCGACGTGCCGGCCATGGGCCTCAACCTGCACGACCACCCCAACGCCGGGGCGGTGTACGGGATCGAGGACGACGTCTCGCTGTTCGGCGCCCTGAACGAGGACAACCTCCGCCTGTTCGAGAGCGAGGGCCGCGGGCCGCTCACCTCGAACGTGGCCGAGGCGGGCGGCTTCGTGCGCACCCGCGAGGGGCTCGACGCGCCGGACGTGCAGCTCCACTTCGCGCCCGCCCGGTTCCAGTCGGAGGGCCTCGTGCCCGGCGAGGGCCACGGCTTCTCGCTCGGCGCCTGCGTGCTCAAGCCCAAGAGCCGCGGCTACGTGACGCTCGGCTCGCCCGACCCCACGGCCAAGCCGCTGATCGTCCACAACTACCTCCAGGACCGCGACGACGCGGCGTCGATCGTGGCGGGCGTGCGCACGTGCCTGGAGATCTGCGCCACGGAGCCGCTGGCCGGCTACCGGCCGGAGATGCTGATCGGCCCGGCCTCGAGCTCCGACGAGGACATCCTCGCCTCGGTCCGGTCGCACATGCAGACGCTCTACCACCCGGTCGGGACCTGCGCGATGGGCGCGGTGGTCGACGCGGAGCTGCGCGTGGAGGCGGTCGCCGGCCTGCGCGTGGTGGACGCGTCGGTGATGCCGTCGGTGCCGCGTGGGAACACCAACGCGCCGGTGACCGCGCTCGCCGAGCGCGCCGCCGACCTGATCCGGGGCCGGGCGCCACTCGGCGCGGGCGAGCCCGCGGCCGTGCCGCAAGCATCCGGCTAGGCGGCGGCTAGGCGGGATGCGCGCGGATCGCGCCGTGCCGCAAGCAGCCGGCTCGGCCGGATGCGCGCGGATCTTTTCAGTCGAGCCTGAGCTCGCGCAGCGCGTCCCAGCGCGGGTCGGGCTCGCGCTCGTGGGCGTGCTCCGGGCCGGCCTCGTTGAGGTTCTCGCCGCAGACCGGGCAGAGGCCGAGGCACTCCTCGCGGCACACGATCTGCGCAGGCAGGGCCAGCGCCAGGGCGTCGCGCGCCCAGGCGCGCAGGTCCAGCTGCTCCTCGTCGAGGTAGGGCGACTCGAGCTCCTCGCCGCCACCCAGCTGGTCGACCTCGCGGGCGTCGACGTCCACGCGCGGATCGGCCTCCTCGAGGCAGCGCATGCACGGGCCCGCGAGCGCGGTGTCGAAGCGCAGCCGCAGCGAGTAGCCGGTGGTGGTGTGCGAGACGTCGAGCCGGGCGGCCACGCCGCCGCCGGGGACCGTGTAGCGCTGGCCGCCGAAGTCGAGGTCCTCGACTGGGACGTCCAGGTCGAGCCGGCGTCCCTCGCCGGAGGACAGCCCGAGGCGGCCGACGTCGAAGATGTCGGTGCGCCTGCCCATCGTCCTTCGAGGTTAGCTCTTCGAGATCGGGTCGAGCGCCGCGAGCAGCTCCTCCACGCCGGGGCGGCGCTGGGGCTCGGGCTCGAGGCAGGCGGCGATCAGGTCGGCGAGCTCGGCCGGCATCGGCCGCAGCTCGTCGGCGCGCCGGGGCGGCCTGGGCTCGTGCCGCCGGGTGAGTCGCCCTGAATGCCATCGTTGAACCTCCCGATCGCTTGCTTGACGATCAGGACTGTGCCCCGCCGGGATTGGGTGACCCTGAGCGGAGCCTTAGAGATTTCTCACGCCGCGCGCTCGATCAGCTCCACGCGGTAGCCGTCCGGGTCGCGCACGAAGCAGATCATCGGCCCCTCGGTGCGCCCGCCGGGCCGGTACGGCGGCTTCTCGGGTTCGATGCCCTCCGCCGCCAGCCCCTCCAGCGTGCCGTCGAGGTCCTCCACCGCGAGCGCGATGTGGTTGTAGCCAGTGCCGAGGTCGTACGAGTCGACGCCGTGGTTGTAGGTCAGCTCGAGCACCGGATCCTCGCCGGGCAGCTGCATGAAGACGTTGGTGGCGTCGTCGCCGATCGGCGTCCGCCGTGCCTCCTCGAAGCCGAGCTTCTCGTAGAAGGAGACGGAGCGGTCGATGTCGCCGATGCGGTAGCAGGTGTGGAGATAGCGCGCCATGGGCCGAAGCCTACGCCGCGCGACCCGCCTAGCCGACCTCGGCCTCTTCGTGCTCGCGGCCCTGCAGCCGGTCGCGGCCGCGCTGCACCGCGGCGATGAACTTCGTGAGGTTCACCTCGAGGGTGTTGAGGATGTCGTCGGCGTAGTCCTCGGCGCCGAGGCGGATCTCGCGCTCGCGCGCGCGCGCGTCCTCGATGATCTCCTCGGCCTGGCGCTCGGCCTGCTTGACGATCTCCTCCTCGGAGATCAGCCGCAGCTGCTCGTCGCGCGCCTCCTTGATGATGCGCTCGGCCTCGCGCTTGGCCTCCGCCAGCATCTCCTGGCGCTCCTTCACGATCCAGCGCGCCTGCTTGATCTCCTCGGGGATCGTGGCGCGCATCTGGTCGAGGATGTCGTAAACCTCTTCCTTGTCGACGCGCACCTGATCAGTGAGCGGGACCGGCTTGGCGTTGTGAATCGTGTCGTCGAGCTTGTCGATCAGTACCAGGACGTCCATGGCGCTCTCAGTTTCTCTCCCGCTTCAGTTCTTCCTGCAATCTGGCGGCCACGCGGTCCGGCAC
>JBOGXS010000227.1:0-17404 GCA_050693815.1 Thermoleophilaceae bacterium
TCGATCCGGCCAGCCTCCATCTCCTCCGCCCGGATGACGCCGGCGGCGAGCCCGAAGTGGGCGGCGGTGGCGTTCGAGCCGAGGCCGTCGCCGTCGATGCGCGTGCGCCCGCCGCTCAGGATCTCGATCGTGCCTCCGCCGGCCGGCTTCGAGCGCACGCCCCAGAAGTCGTACTCCCAGCCCGTGGCCTGATCGATCACGGCCATGTGGGCGTCGTCCCCGCTCGCCGGCCGCGCCGCGTCGGGGATCGCGATCGAATGCCCCTCGATCGACGGGCAGTCGTACATCGTGCAGCGGATCGTGAAGGTCGGATCCCCCGGCCGGGAGTAGTAGAGCGGGTGCATGTAGTCGTCGTCGCCGTCCGAGTGGCCCGCCATCAGGTGCTGCGGCGGGCCCCAGTCGAGCAGGCGGTCCACGACCGAGCTCGAGCTCGGGCTGAGCTGGGGGCTGGCGGGAAGCCGCTGGTTGAACGGGCTCGAGTCGCTGTACGGTCGCCAGCAGGCGCCCGGCCATCTACCGGCCCCGAAGCTCCCGTACGCCGGGCAGGCCTCCCCGCGCGAAGGAGCAGCTCGCTCCTGGGGCGCGGCCCGAAGCTCCCTGCGCGGCGCTGGGGGCCGAACCGCGCGCAACTTCAGCCCGACGACCACGCGGCTGCGCTTCGCGGCCCGGCGGCGCTTGCGGACGCCGCGGTGCCTTCGCATCCAGGCCCGGGTCATCCGCACTCGCAGACGCCTAATGCGGGCCGCTCGCCGCACGGTGCGGGGCCTGATCCGTCGAGAGCGAGCGCCGGCCCGGACGCGCGCCCAGCGCACCCGCGCCGGATCGAGCTTGCGCACCCGGTAGAGGATCTTGCCTCGGTGAATGGCGACCCTGCCCTTGTGAGTCGCGGGCGTCAGGGTCTTGCGCTCCACCGCCGTCGCGGGAGCGGCCGGGACGAGCATGGCGAGCACGGTGAGCACGCCGAGGGCGGATCGGCGGCCGTGCCTGTGTGTCTCTGGCACCAGGGTTCCTCCGGGATGCGCGGAGGCACGACCCACACTTCCTTCGGCGGCCCGGCCAACTCCCTTAGATGGAGCTCCGTGGGCTTTGCGGACCCGTCTCGCGACGAGGGTGCCTTTGTTCGGGAAGCGCCTTCCGACCTGTCGTTGACTTCCGGTTCAGCTTCGTGCGAACGTGGCGCTCTCGATAGCGCAACGGGGGCGGCTGGACGAATGTTCGAGGCGGACGCCCGTCGATGCCTACACTCGCCCGGGAAAGCGAGCCGTGGTGACCCGCTCACAGACCCTCCCGTCGCTCCCCGTGGCCTCGGTCGCGACCGCCGCCGTGCTCTCCGCCGCGCTCGTCGGCGTGGGGCTCGCGGCGAGCGTGGCCCTCGGGCTGGGCGTCCTGATCGCCCTGTGCTACGCGCCGCTCGTCTTCCTCAATCTGCCGCTCGCGCTTGCGCTGTGGGTGCCGCTGATCTTCTTCCAGGCTGTGCCCGCCCTCAACCTCGGTGGCGAGGCGGCGGGACTCGTGATCGCCTTCGGGTGGCTCGGGACCCTGCGTTCGCAGGAGACGACCGAGGTCCTCGTTCGCCATCGCCGCCTGCTCGGCGTGCTGGCGCTCCTGATCGTCTGGCTCACGCTCTCGCTCCTCTGGGCCGACGACCTCGAGCTCGCGCGAGAGGACCTATGGCAGTGGTACGCGATCGCCCTGCTGTTCGCGATCGTGATGACGACGGTGACGAGCGCGAGGGCGATCCAGGCCTTCGTCGGGCTGTTCGTGGTCGGCCTGTTCGCCTCGGTCGCGACCGACTTCGTCAGCACCGACGTCGTGACGAACGCCGGTGCGGACGCTCGGCTCGAGGGCTCGGCCGGGGACCCGAACTTCCTCGCCGCGATGATCGTCGTCGCCGTGGTCCTGGGGCTCGGCCTCGCGGCGGCCACGCGCAACGCCCTGCTGCGGCTGTCGCTCGTGGCGGCCGTGATCTTCCTGAGCGTGGCTTTCGTCTCCACCGGCTCGCGCGGAGGGTTCGTGGCAGCGCTGCTGACGGCTGTGGCGGCGCTCGTCGTCTTCCGGGGCCGGCGGGCCTACGTCGTGGCGGTGCTGCTCGTGGCCGGCGGCATCGGGGTTCCGCTGCTCGCCGCGTCCCCGGACACCTGGGACCGGCTGACGCACTATGACGACGGCGGAAGCGGCCGCGTGGATCTGTGGACGGCCGGCTGGCGGATGGCCCAGGACCACCCCGTGGCGGGCGTGGGGTTCAACAACTTCCGCGCCGTCTCGAGCGACTACACGCGCGAGCCCGGCGCGCTGGAGAGGGTCGAGTTCATCGTCGACCGACCGCACGTGGTCCACAACACGTACCTGCAGCTCTTGGCCGAGAACGGGGTGATCGGGCTGCTGCTGTTCGTGGCCTTCGTGGTCGGGTGCACGCGCGCGGCGTTGCTGGCGGCAAAGCGCTTCGAGGAGCGCGGCGACCGATCGATGGGGACGCTGGCGCGAGCCGTGCTCGTGGCCTGCGTGGCGATGCTCGGCGCGGCGCTGTTCCTGTCTGCCGCCGTCGACCAGCGGCTGTGGGTGCTGCTCGCGCTGGGGCCGGGCCTGCTGGCGGCCGCTCACCGGAGCCCGGCGGCCACCGCCTCCCCCACCTCCTCGGTCCGCGCGGCCCCCTCGGGGCTGCGCTCCGGTTTCAGGTCGTAGGTCACGACCCTTCCCTCCCGGACCACGGCGGCGATCGCCGCCTCGAGGCGGTCGCCGGCTTCGCGCTCGCCGATGTGGCGCAGCAGCATGGCCCCGCTCAACATGAGCGCTATCGGGTTGGCTCGCCCGCGGCCGGCGTGCCTGGGGGCCGTTCCGTGGACGGCCTCGAACATCGCGCAGCGGGCGCCGACGTTCAGGCTCGGCGCCATGCCCAGGCCGCCCACCAGTCCCGCGCCGAGGTCGGAGACGATGTCGCCGTAGAGCACGGGCATCACGACGACGTCGTAGCTCTCGGGGCGCACCACGAGGTCGTGGCAGAGCGTGTCGACCAGCCGGTCGTCGAGCTCGACGTCCGGATGCTCGCGCCCCACCTCGCGCACCGCCTCGAGGAAGAGGCCGTCCGTGGCGCGCATCACGGTCGCCTTGTGGACGGCTGTCACGCGGGCGCGTCCGTGCGCCGTGGCGTAGTCGAAGGCCACCCGCGCCGTCCGGCGGGCGGCCGCCGCGGTCAGCGGCTTGATCGACACGCCCGCTTCCTCGCCGAGCGCGAGCTCGATCCCGGCGTACAGGTCCTCGTGGTTCATGCGGACGACCACCAGATCCACCTCGGGGAAGCGCGTGGGCACGCCGGGATAGGCACGGCACGGGCGGATCGAGGTGTGCAGGTCGAGCTGCTCGCGCAGCAGGAGGTTCACCGACCGGAAACCGTCGCCGATGGGAGTTGCGGTAGGGCCCTTCAGAGCGATGCCGCAGCGAGCTATCGCCTCGACCACGCCCGGTGGAAGGGGGCGTCCAGAGCGCTTCGCCTGCTCGGCGCCGGCCTCGTGGAAATCCCACTCGAACCCAACACCGGTGGCTTCGAGTACGCGCACGGCCGCCGCGACCACCTCCGGTCCGATCCCTTCGCCCGGGATGACGACGACGCGGTGCGGGGGGGAGGTGGCCACCTCAGCCCCGTGGGAGGAGTTCTGGCGGCGTGTCCGAAGATCGCTTCCGAGAGGCATGGCAGTCGGAAAACCGAAGACCGCTGAGATGCATCCGGGGCCAGGCTACCGCCTGCGCCGGCGCATCGAGAGGCCCTCCCAGGAGACGGTGAAGGCGCTCGCCGGGTTCGAGACGCCGGCGGTCTCGGACATGATGAACCGCCTCTACACGATGGTCCCGGCGATCAAGCCGGTGACAGACAGCGACCGGATCGCCGGTCCGGCCTGCACCGTCAAGGTGTACCCGGGCGACAACCTGATGGTCCACAAGAGCCTCGACCTGGCCGAGCCCGGCGACGTGGTGGTGGTGGACACCAGCACGTCCTCCCTCACCGCCGTGCTCGGCGACCTGGTCTCCACCAAGGCCCGCCACCGCGGCATCGCCGGGTTCGTCGTGGACGGCCTGATCCGCGACCTCCCCGGCATCCAGGCGCTCGGCGACTTCCCCGTCTTCGCCCGCGGCGTGACCCCGATCGGCCCGCTGCACCGCGGCCCCGGGGAGATCAACTACCCGGTCTCGGCGGGCGGGATAGTGGTCGGTCCCGGAGACGTGGTCGTCGGCGACCTCAACGGCGTGGTCGTGGTCCCGCGCGACATCGCCGACGAGCTGGTCAGCCGGCTGGGCGAGCGCTCGGCGCGCGAGGCCGACTATACCTCCGCGGTTGCGCGCGGCGAGTTCTCGAACGAGTGGGTCGACGACACCCTGCGCGAGGGCGGCGTCGCGCTGGAGGGCTGAGACTCACCCGAGCATCCGCTCCAGGACCGGGGCCGCAACGTCTGTTGCCTCGTTCGCCACCAGGTAGTGGTAGTGCAGGCCAGGCGTGCCGTTCACCTCGATGATCGCCCCGCCGCTCGCCTCGAGCGACCGGCCCGGCTCACGAGCGACCAGATCCACGCCAGCAAGACGCAGGCCCACTGCCTGCACCGCTTCGGCGGCCTCGGACACGAGGTCGTCGCCGACGGACACGGTCTCGTTGTCCTCGACGCGGTTCTGGCTCGTCACCGTCTTCAGCGTCACTTGGCTGCCCGCGGCGGGCACCGTCCCGAGGCCGATCCCGGCACGCTCCAGCGTCAGCACGGCCTCGAGGTCGACGTACAGGAGCGTCAGTCCGGCGCGTCCGTTCTTCGCCATCCGGCGCCGGTTCTCGGCCGCGACGAGCTCGGCCAGGGTCGAGCGACCGTTGCCCACCAGCGTCGGGGGGCGCCGCCGGATCGCGTCGAGCAGCTCGCCGTCGAGGAACAGCAGGCGGTAGACGTTCCCGGGCACCTGGCGCTCGAGGATCACCCGCCCGCCGAGCCTCGACGCGCGTAGCAGCGCGCGGCGCAGCTCCCGCTCGCCGCGCACCCCGGCGGTCACCCCGCTCCCGCCGCTCTGGCCGGCCGGCTTGACAACGCACGGCTCCGCTCCCCCGCGGACGAACTCGAGCGCGCCCGCGAAGTCCCCGAGGTCCAGCTCACGCCAGCCCGGCACCGGGATGCCGCGCTCGCGCAATAGCCGCTGGACGCGCGGCTTGTCGAGAGCGAAGCGCAGTGTCACGGCGTCGTCGAGCGACGTGACGTGGCGCCAGACCCGTCCAGTCGCGCGGTCGCGCCGGAAGCCGTAGAAGCCGCCGCCGAGCACGTCTAGCTCGGCGCCCACCGCCGCGGCCGCCCGCGCCCAGATGTCGCCGAACAGGGCGTCCTCGGGCTCCGGGTAGAGCCGCGCGACCGCCTCGCTCTCGCGCCGGCGCCGCCACGCATAGCGAACCCCGGTGGACCCGATCAGATCGAGTGCATGAGCGGCCCGACGCCCGGGACGCCCGGCCGACGACATCGCCCGCGTGGCGACGTCGAGAGCGCGTGACAGCGAAGGCCGCGGCACGGGGGCGATCGTAGCCGGGGGGCGCCCCGGCATTCCCACGCGGATGCCCGCACGGCGCCGATCCAGCCGCCGGTGCCGCAGCTCCATCGACTGTCGAGATAATCGGCACTGGGCCGAGTAAATCGACACTCGATTCCGAGGCGAAAGCTGTCGGCGCCGGCGATCCGATCGCGCGAGTCCCGCTCTTCCGTCTCATCCGGCCAGGAGGATCGACCTCTGTCGCTACGTCAGCTGATCGCCGGCGACCCGGCTTGCTCATCTAGCCTCCCGCCCCTCGCATGCGCAAGGTGGCCGAGAGTCCCCCCGCCGTGGTGCTCGGCGGATCCTTCAACGCCGTCTCGGTCGCGCGTAGCCTTGGCGGGTCCGGGGTCGAGGTTCACGCCCTCGGCGCGCGAGGCGACTTCGTGCGGCGCTCCCGCTACTGCTCGTCCTTCACCGACGTCGGGAGCGGGCTCGAGGCCCAGGCCGGCTACGGGCGCTGGCTCGAGACGGGGCCCCGGGGCGCCGTGGTTCTCCCGTGCGCCGACGAGGGGCTCGAGTTCGTCGCCCGCAACCGTCGCCGGCTCGACGAGCTCGGCTACCGCTCCATCGAGGCCGACGACGAGGTGGTGCTCGCCATGCTCGACAAGGAGCGCACCTACGCGCTCGCCCGGGCCGCGAGGGTGCCGGCGCCCCGGACGCGTCCCGTGCGCACGGTCGAGGACCTGGAGGCCGCCGGTGACGAGATCGGCTACCCGTGCGCGCTCAAGCCGCTCGCCTCGCACGTGTTCGAGCGCCACTTCTCCCGCAAGGCGTTCGTGACCAAGAGCCCGGGCGACCTGCGGCAGGCCCTGGCGCTGACAGAAGCGCAAGGCGTCGAGATGCTCGTCACCGAGATCGTGCCGGGCCCCGACGACGGGTTCCACTCCTATTACGGCTACCTCGACGCGGACGGCGCGCCGCTGCTGCACCTGACGAAGCGCAAGCTTCGCCAGTGCCCGATCGCGTTCGGCGCCGGCTGCTACCACGTGACCGACTGGGATCCCGAGGTCGTCGAGCTCGGGCTGCGCTTCCTACAGGGGGCCGGCGTGCGCGGGCTGGCCTGCGTCGAGTTCAAGCGCGACGCGCGCGACGGGTCCCTGAAGCTCATCGAGTGCAACCACCGCTTCACCGCCGCCAACGAGCTGCTGCGAGCGGCAGGGGGCGACCTCGCGCTCTTCACCTACAACCGCCTCGCCGGTCGCCCGCTCCCGCGCGTGGACGGTTACCGGCCGGGCGTGCACCTCTGGCACCCGATCGAGGACATCCGGGCCTTTCGCCAGTACCGCCGTCACGGCGAGCTGACCACCGCCGCGTGGCTGCGCAGCCTGCTCCACCGCCCGCGCTTTCCGCTCCTCGGGCTCGAGGATCCCTTGCCGAGCGTCGCCGGAATGGCGAGCACATTTCGCGGTGGCGTCAGGCGGCTTCGATCGCTGTAAAGTCAGCCGCCGCCCGTGCGAATCTTCAGCTTCGACCCCGCCGAGCACCGCGACCGCTACGCCGAGCAGGGCTGGGTGCACATCCGCGGCGGCGTCGATCCGGACTTCCTCGCGGAGCTGCGCGAGTTCGTGGAGCGGCGCGAGGGTCATCACGTGGAGGGCCGGGGGATCGGCGGCAAGAAGGCCCAGGCCCTCTACGAGTTCCCTCCGGAGACCGACTTCCCGGGCGAGCTGTTCGACACCATCGCCTCCGTCTGCGGGCTCGACCGGGACACGATGACGCTCTCGGAGCGCCACCTGAAGGCCTACGACGCCGACGCGCCGGCCGACGTGCCGGCGCACAAGGACCGCTTCGCCTCGCTCGTCTCGGTGGGACTGTCCATCGACATCCCGGCCGAGTCTCGCCTGCTGCTCTATCCCGAGCACGATCGCGGGGTGAACCCGTACAACGTGAGCGGCGCGCTGCGCGAGCGCCTCGAGCCCGACCGGCTGCCCGAGGTGGTGCTCAAGGAGGCGGCGCCCGTCGAGATCGACGACGAGGGCGGGGACGTCGTGATGTTCCCGGGGTCGGACGTCTGGCACGTCCGCCAAAACCAGGCGGACGCGCGCAACCTCTACCTGAAGTTCAACGACTTCGACTGCGATCCGCTGGGCGAGGATCCGTCCACTCCGGAGCGGCGCGAGCGCACCCTCGGGTCACTCGAGCTGGGGGACCAGGAGCTGGCGGGGCAGGTGCCCGTGCAGGGCCGCCGGCTCGACTGCCTGACCCGCCAGCACAGCCGCGACGGCGGCCCGGAGGTCGTGTGGGCGAGCGTCTGGGACGAGACCCCCGTCGTCCTGAGTCCCGTCGAGCTGGCCGTGGTGGGCTCGGCCAGGTACGGGCTGGCACTGGCGGGCATGGCCGAGGAGCTCGCCGCCGGCGACCACGGGCGGGACGAGGTGGTCGCCGCCGTCAGGCGGCTCGGGCGGCGCGGCGTGCTCGACCTGCTCGCGCCAGAGCGGACCGGGTAGTCCCGACGGCAGTCCTGATTACACTCGCAGCACACTGAGCAAGTACCTGGATCCCCGCCCCACCCCGCACGAGTGGGAGGCCTCCGGCCTCGGACAGTACCTGCGCGCGATCAGGGCCCACCGGCTGCTGGTGGTGCTGGTCACGCTGGCGGCGCTGGGGGGAAGCGTCCTCTATCTCTCCCAGCGCCAGGACGAGTACGAGGCCACGGCCAACCTGCTGGTGACGCCGCTGTCTCAGGACAACGAGACGTTCCTCGGCCTGCAGCTCCTGACCGACTCCGGCGATCCGACGCGGACCGTCCAGACCGCGGCCACGCTCGTGGAGTCACCGGAGGCGGCGCGCGCCACGGCGGAGAGCGTGGGCGGCGGGCTGGACCAGAAGGAGGTCCTCGAGGACGTCGAGGTACAGCCGGAGGGCGAGAGCAACATCCTCGCCGTCACCGCCACGGCGGACAGCCCCCGAGACGCCGCCAGGCTCGCGAACGAGTTCGCCCGCGCCGCCCTCGAGACACGCGAGCAGGCACTCGCGGACCAGGTCCAGGCGGAGATCGACCAGACCGAGGCCCAGCTCGCGGCGATCCCCAATCCCGCTGACGCGCGCGCGGCCGAGCTGGCCGGTCGCCTGACCCAGCTGCAATCGATCCAGCGCGGGGGCGACCCGACGCTGGCGCTCTCGGAGCAGGCCACGCCGCCGGAGGACCCCGTCGGACCCCCACGCCCGCTGGTGGTGGCGCTGGCACTGCTGGCCGGCCTCGCCATCGGGACCGGCGGCGCCCTGCTGCTCGAGCTCTTCGAACGGCGACTGCGCGACGACAACGAGATCCTCGCCACCTATCCCCTGCCGATCCTGGCGCGGGTGCCGCTGCTGCCACGGCGCCAGCTCCGCGGGCCGAAGCACGTGGCCTGGTTCATGCCGCCCGCCATCCGCGAGGCCTTCCGGACGCTCGCGGTCCAGCTCGACCTCGAGCGATCGGGCCATCGCTCGATCATGATCACGAGCGCCTCCACCGGGGACGGCAAGACCACGTCGGCGGTGAACTTGGCCGTCGCGATGGCCGCCGCCGGCAGCGAGGTCATCCTGCTCGACTTCGATCTGCGCAAGCCCGACGTGGGCAAGATGCTGAAGCTGGAGGGCGTCCAGCAGATCGAGCTGCTCGACAACCGCACCCGCCTCTCCCAGCTTCTCGTGCCAGCGCCCGCCGTTCCCTCGCTCCAGGTCCTGCCCATGGCCTCAGTGGCCGGCGACTTCGCGCTCGTCGAGGCGCTTCACCAGAAGCTGACCGAGTTTCTCGCGGAGGCGCGTGGCACCGCCGACTACGTCGTGATCGACACGCCCCCGCTCGGCGAGGTGAGCGACGCCCTGCGCGTGGTGCCCCACGTCGACGACGTCGTGGTGGTCGCGCGCGCCAACAACACGGAGCGCTTCGGCCTGCAGGTCGTGGCGGACCTGCTCGAGCGCAGCCGGCACGAGCCGAAGGGCTACGTCCTGCTCGAACGCCCCCAGAAGAGGCCGAGCTCCTACTACTCGTACGGCATCACGCAGCGAGGTACGCTGGCCGAAGCGCCTCGGGACGGCCGGGGACGCAGGACCGACGCCCCCAGCCCTCCCTCGCGCTGAGATCGGCGCGCTACTGCGGAATCGTCGCGCAGATGCGGGCGCAGGGCCTATCATCGACTCGGAACCTCGGCCTGGCGCGCCAGCGACGCCCCCGCTCAAGTCGCGCTCACGGACGGACGAGTAGGAACGTGAAAGCACACATGTCGAGCGCCGCCGACACCCCCCCAAGCATCGACCAGCGCACCCACGACGCGGTGGCGGCGGCTGGACTGCCCGCCGACGGCCTCGACGACGCCGAGCTCGTTCCCGTCCCTCCAGCCACGGCGGCCGCTCTGCGCGCACTGCGCGCGCTCTCGGACCGCGTCCTCGTGCCCTTGGTCGGCGCGGTGCTCGTCGGGCTGCTTTCCGCGACGCCCTACGAGGGTGCCGTGCTTGCCTTCCTGGCGTTCCTCTCCGCCGGGATGATCGTGCCTCCGCGTCCACCCTGGACCTCGCTGCTGAGGTTCGCGCGCGTGCCGCTGGAGGGCAGCCGGCCCGCGGGGGCGCTGGCGATCCTGCTGATACTCGAGAGCGTGGTGGGGATCCCGAGCCTCACGATCGGAAGCGCGGCCATCGTGCTGGTCGCGACCACTGTGACCAGCACGGTGTCGGCCGCGGCGATCCGCCGCCTCGGCCCGGTCGACGGAGGCATCCGGACAGCCGTGATCGGATCCGATCGCTCGGCCGTCGAGCTCGTGAGGGAGCTCCGGCTGGCAGGGGTGGCGGGCTATGTCGTCGTGGGCCGGATAGCGCTGGAGAGCGACGACCTCGAGCGCTCCGGCGAGGCGCCGGTCCTCGGGACGATCGACGATCTCGGAACCGTCGTCGAGCGCGACCGGATCGGGCTGCTCGTGATGACCAGCGACGTTCCGCGGGCTCGGGTCTTCGACGAGGTGGCCCGCTCCTGCCTGCACCTCCCGGTCCGGCTGTGGGAGCTGACCGGCTTCTTCGAGGACGTGTTCGGCCACGTCCCGGTGGCGGAGATGAACGCGGCCTGGTTCCAGTACATCATGCACCCGCGCTACAGCCCGATAACCCCGGGCGCGAAGCGGGCCCTGGACGTGCTCGCCGCCAGCGCGCTGCTCATCGCCATCCTGCCGCTACTCGCCGCCTGCGTCCTGCTCATCCGCCTCGACGGCGGCCCGGCGTTCTTCACCCAGCTGCGCATCGGCGAGGGCGGAAGGCCGCTGCGGATCTACAAGCTGCGGACCATGCGCGCCGGAGTGGCCCCCGAGCCGCAGTGGGCGTCGCCGGAGGATCCGCGGGTGACCAGGATCGGCCGACTCCTGCGCAGGCTCCACCTCGACGAGCTGCCTCAGCTCGTCAACGTGCTCCGCGGCGAGATGAGCATCGTCGGCCCGCGGCCGGAGCAGCCCGAGTTCGTGGAGCGACTCGAGCGCATGCTCCCCTTCTACTCGCGCCGTCACCTGATCAAGCCCGGGATCACCGGCTGGGCGCAGGTGCGCTGCGGGTACGCCGGCTCCGACCTGGGCTCGGGCTGGAAGCTGTGCCACGACCTCTACTACCTCAAGCACAGGTCGATGGTGTTCGACCTCGCGATCCTCGCGGAGACCCTGCGCACCGTGTTCACGGACCCCTACCAGGGGGTCGACACGAGCAACGTGGCGTTCATCCACGGCGGGCGCGGCGAGCACGTGATGCCCGACCACACGGTGGCGGACACCTCGATAAGGGCTTGACTCGAGTTAGGGTCCGTAGCGAAACAAGTGGGTGGTTTGACCTTAGCCGCTCGAGGAGCGCGCGGCCCGCCTCACGACGAGCCCCGTTCCGGCGAGCGCCAGGCCAAGCATCAGGACGATGCCCAGATCCCAGCCCGTGAAGGGCAGCGATCCGTCGGACCCGTTGGCGTTGTCGCCCGCCACCCCGCTGACCACCTGGCCGGCGGGCGGCGAACCCTCTCCGCCGGTCTGCTGGACAGGGGCAATGTCCTCGGCCTGGCCGAGGGGCGCCTCGCCGTCATAGCCCCGAAGGGAGCTCTGGGCGAGCGCCGCCGGTGCGGCGATGGACAGCAGGGCCACCGCGCCCGCGATCACCGCCGTCCGCTTTACCAAGTTGCTCATGTTGACCATCCTCGAATTCTCCCGTCCCTGGGTCGAGGCCACAGGGTTGTACCCCGTCTCCGTACCCCAGATGCCCAACTGTGGAATCGCTGCCAGATTACAGGACACTTGTGGATATAACCAGTTAGAACCGTTCAGGTTGCGTAGTACCGATGCGGATTTAGCCCGGATCGAGCGGCTGAAGCTTCGACACGAGCTGCTCGTTGAGCCGGCGCTCGATCGCGGTCGTGTCGACGGGCCGCCCGCGGCGCACGCGCCTCAGGACCTCCCGCGCCAGGGGCTGGCGTGGATTCAGGCGGATTGCCCGGCGGATCTCGGCGACCGCCGCTTCACGGCGTCCCAGACCCGCCTTCGCCAGCCCCAGCTCGAAGCGGGCGAACCAGTTGCGCGGCTCTCGCTCGACGGCCCCGGCGAAGGCGTCCAGGGCCACCCGCCGGCGCCCGAACCGCTGCGCGATCACGCCCTTCGCCACGAGCGGGTCCGCGCTCAGGAAGTCCAGATCGGCCGCGCGATCGAGGCGATCGAGCACCACGCCCACGCCGGTGCTGGGATAGTCCTCGTACGCCGCCGAGATGTAGCGCGCGGCGATCCCCGGCAGGGCCAGGGAGAGCCCCAGCGCAACCAGGAGCAGCGCCAGCGCCACCCGCCTCGGGCCGGGGCGGGCTGGTGGCGCGGCGATCGCACCGGGGGCCGCCGCCTCGACCGGCGGGGCGTCCGTGGAGCGGGCCGCCACGCCGAGGAGCGCGAACGCCACCACGCCCAGCCCGGCGAACGCCCATAGCCAGTCCACGAGCCCCTGGGCGAACCATGCCGCGAAGGCGGCCAGGGCAGCCGCGGCCACGCCCGCCACGGCCGGCTCGGAGGGGCGGATCGCGCGAGCGACCGCGGTGAGCGTGAGCCCGAGGAAGGCGAGGAACAGCCCGGTTCCGACCAAGCCGAGCTGGGCCAGCAGCCTGAATGCCAGGCTGTGCGGCCAGCGCGGCGCCTCCGAGCTGCGCCGCTGCTCGAGGTAGGGGCCCACGAAGTTCTCGGAGCCGATCCCCACGAGCGGGTGGTCGGAGAACTCGTTCAACGCCACCCGGTAGAAGTCGTAGCGGTTCGAGCCGAGCGAGCCGCCGAAGCGCGAGCCTCCGGACTCGACCTCGCTGTACCCCGACGTGCGGAAGTCGTCCCAGCGGTCCCCGACCCAATCGACCGGGTTCCCGATCGCGACCAGCGCGGCAGCGACCGCCAGCGCGGCCACGGCGGCCATCCCCCAGTTCCCCGCGCGCGCGAGCCCGCCGCGCCGCCTGGACGGCCCGATCCGGGCCGCCGCGAGCGCGGCCAGCGCGCCGAGCAGGGCCGCCGCGAGCGCGCTCAGGGCGATCGCCGCTCGGGCCTCCGCGAGGTCACTCGCGAGCTCGGCGGCGCTCGAGGCGTCCCGCACCTCGACGAGGGTGTCGAAGGAGATGGCCGTGACCGCCGCGAGGACGACCATCGCGGCCACCGCCGCATGGCGCTGGGGCGCAGCGATCAGGTACACCGCCGCGGCGACCACGATCGCGACGGCGCCGCCCCGGCTTTGGGTGAGCAGCGCCGTCTCCAGCAGGAGCGCCGCCCCGGCCAGCGCCACCGCCCGCACCGGCCAGGGCGCCAGTCGTGCGACCGCGAAGTGCAGCAGCGGGAACAGGCCCAGCAGCCAGAGCGCCGAGGCGGCGTTCGCGTACCCGGCCGGCTCCGACAGCCGCCCGCGCAGGAACAGGTCGAGCGGGTCCCCGAAGGCGGCCACCACGTGTACTCCCAGGGCGAAGGCGGCGATTCCGAACCCGGCCACCGCCAGGGCGGCGGTACCGGCCTGCCGCGACCACGGTCGGGTGGCCACCAGCGCCAGCACCATGCCGTAGAGCAGGGCTCGGTTCGCGCCCTCCCAGGCGTCGCCGGGGACGTCGGCCCAGAGGATCGAGAGGTAGTTGAACGCCACGAAGAGGGCGTACGCCACGAGCGCTCCGCGCATCGCGCCCGGCAGCCTCTGCGCCAGGGGCGGCTCCAGGGCGGTCACGACCGCGAGCAGGCAGAGCAGGAAGAGCGCCGCCGCGTACCACGCCGTGGGCGTGAAGCCGCCGTCGAAGATCGACAGGACCACCCCGGTGGCGAGGGCCACCAGACCTGGAGTCACGAGCGCGACCGCACGCCAGCGCCGTGCCTCGAGCATCGAGCCGAGCCCGTCGACCGATCGCGCCGCGGGTCCGGCCGGGCGCTCGCGCACGTCCGTCGCCGCGGGTCTGCTCTGCTCGGTCATGCTGGACGAATCATGGCCGAGATCGGCGCCGTTCGCGCGGCCTGCATCCGCCGTGTCCTGCGGTAGCATGCCGCGCCTACATAGCCGAGTCGCCGCTGGGGGGCCAGCGGCGAGCGGGGGACCCATGGAGAACGGTCCGCGCGCACCCGGCCGAGCCGGGTGCTTGCGGCACTGCACGGGGCGAATCGCGGACCTGCCGCGAAGCGCTGCTCTTTCTGCGCGAGCCCGTCAGCTAACCCCGTAGGCCGAGCGAAAGAGAGGGGCTGGATGCCTCCTACACGTCGATTCGGGCTTTGCCTGCTCGCGCTCTTGAGCCTGGCCCTGCCCGCCGCGGCCCACGCCGGCGTGCGCGAGCGGGGGATGGTCGACGAGCTCAACCGGGTGCGCGCCAAGCACGACCTGCCTGCGCTGCGCGCGTCCGAGAGCCTGGAGGGGTCGGCCTTCGCCTATGCCGGCCGGCTCATGGAAAGCGGCTGGTTCGGCCACGCCGGAAGCATCTCCGCCCCGCCGGGCTTCCGGATGCTCGGCGAGACGCTGTCCGTGCACCGCGGGCGCCGCCTGCGGCGGGCGCGCACGGTGCGGCGCTGGCTGCGCTCCCCCACCCACCGCGCCCTGATCCTGAGCCGGCAGTTCGCATGGGTGGGCGCCGGGTACTCGCGCGGCCGCTTCCGGGGCCGGCGCGCGACCATCTGGGTGCTCCACCTCGGAGGAGGGCTTCAGCCGGGTGGCGCGCCGGACGTGCCGCTGCGCGGCACCAGCACCGCGCGCTTGAACTCCGCGACGAGCGTGCCGTCCTGGTTGTAGGCGCGGGTGTGCACGCGCACCACGCCGCGGTCGGGCTTCGACTGCGACGGCTTCACCTCGAGCACCTCGGACTCCACGAACAGGGTGTCGCCGTGGAAGACCGGCGCCGGGTGCTTCAGCTCCTCGGTCGCCAGGTTGGCGATCGCCTTGCCGGAGACGTCCGGCACCGTCATGCCGAAGATCAGCGAGTAGACGTATGTGCCCACCACCACGTTGCGCCCCTGCTGTGACTGCGCGGCGTAGACGTCGTTGACGTGCAGGGGGTGGTGGTTCATGGTCAGGAGGCAGAACAGGTGGTCCTCCGCCTCGGTCACGGTCTTGGCAGGCCAGTGCTTGTAGACGGCGCCCACCTGGAACTCCTCCAGGTAGCGCCCATACGCCCGGGCCCCCGAGGCTTCGCGCTCGCGCTGGCCGGTTTCGATTGCTTGGCTCATCGGCCGCGGAATCCTAGCCGTCGATAGGGTTCCGCGCCGGGATGCGAAATCCGCGCGACTTCTTCAAGCCCCTCGCCGTCGAGGCGCCCGAGCCGCTGCGCGAGATCCCCTTCAAGCCCTCGCGCATGATCCACTTCCTCGACTTCTCGAACGAGAAGATGGCCGCCAAGGCGGCGGACATCGCGCGCCAGACGGACATCCTGCTGGGCAACCTCGAGGACGCCGTGCCGGTCGACCGCAAGGAGGCGGCCCGGGCGGGCCTGATCGCCGTGGCCCGCGAGGCGGACCTGGGCGAGACCGCGCTCTGGACGCGCGTGAACAGCCTCGAGAGCCCCTGGGTGCTCGACGACCTCACGCAGCTGGTCGCCGCGATCGGCCACCGGCTCGAGGTGATCATGGTGCCCAAGGTCGAGGGCGCCTGGGACATCCACTACGTCGACCGCCTGCTGGCCCAGCTCGAGGCGAAGGCGGGGCTCGAGCGCCCCGTCCTCGTGCACGCCATCCTCGAGACGGCGCAGGGCGTGGTGAACGTCGAGGAGATCGCCACGGCCAGCCCGCGCATGCAGGGCATGAGCTTCGGCCCCGCCGACCTGGCCGCGTCGCGGCGCATGAAGACCACCCGCGTGGGCGGCGGCCACCCCGGCTACCGCGTGATCGCGGACCCGGACCCGTCTAATCCGGAGCGCCCGCGGCCGACCGCGCAGCAGGATCCCTGGCACTACTCGATCGCCCGCATGGTCGACGCCTGCACGGGCGCCGGCATCCTCCCCTTCTACGGGCCCTACGGCGACATCAAGGACACGGCCGGCTGCGAGGCCCAGTTCCGCGCCGCCTTCCTGCTCGGCTGCGTGGGGGCTTGGTCGCTGCACCCGGCCCAGATCGGGATCGCGAAGAAGGTGTTCTCGCCCGACCCCGACGAGGTCGCGTTCGCCAAGAAGGTGATCGAGGCGATCCCGGACGGCCGCGGCGTGCACATGATCGACGGCAAGATGCAGGACGACGCCACCTGGAAGCAGTGCAAGGTCATGGTCGACCTGGCCGAGGAGCTCGCCCGCAAGGACCCAGAGCTGGCCGAGGCCTACGGCTTCGCCCGCGAGGGCGCGCCGGCCTGAGGACGAGCCCGGCGCCGCCGGCTCGCCCACCGCGCGCCGCGCCGGAGGAGCACGAGGCTGGGCCTCGGATCGCGCAGCGAGACCACGGCGTGGGTGGTGCGGCGTCTCGGGACGAGGCCGGCCAGAGCCGAGCGACGACCGCCGGCGACGAGGGCGTGGGCCAGCGAGCGGAGGTCGTCCTCGGAGCGGAAGCGGACACCAGGGCGGTAGCGGGGGGACTTCGGTCGCCCGCCTAGGAGGGCCTCGACCCAGATCGCGGGGAGGTTGACGCCCGCGGCCACGGCCAACCCGAGCGACGTGTAGAAGCGGGGGTTCACGTCGATCAGGAAGCGTCCCTCGCGCCCTTCGATGAACTGCAGGTTGAAGACGCCGCTCCAGCCGAGGCGGGCGATGAGCGCGCGTGCCTGCTCGGCGAGCTCGGGATCGGGCGGGATCGTCTTCGCGTACGAGACGGGGCCGCAGTCGGTCGGCCACGTGCGGGTCCCGACCTTCTGGATCGAGGCGACGACCGCCCCCTCCCAGGCCACGCCGTCGACCGTCACCAGGTGCCCCTCCACGTAGGGCTGGACGATTCCCACGCCGTCGGGGAGGGCCGCGAGCGCCCGCAGGAGCTCGGCGCGATCGTCGGCGCGAGTCGCGTCGAAGCGCCGCAGCTCACCGTCGACCGGCAGCTCGGACCGGAGCGGCTTGACCGCTGCCGGGAAGCGCACGCCGGCGGTGTCGACGGGATCCTCGGCTCCCAGCACCGGGCACGCGAGCACGTCGATCCCGGCGCGGGCCGCCACGGCGAGCGCCACGACCTTGTCAGTGGCCGCCGCGGTGACGCTCCGGGAGCAGACCCCCACGGCCACGTCGGGCGCGAAGAGCTCCCGGCGCGCCGCGAGGGTGAGCAGGGCGCTCTCGGTGCCGGGCAGCACGACCCGCGCCGAGACGCGCGCGGCGCCCTCGGCGACCGCGTGTGCGAAGCCGGACGGGTCCAGCCGCGCGTCGGGAGCTCGGATCACGCCCGAGGCCGCGCGCGAGCGGGCGCCGAAGTCGTCGTCCGCGGAGGTCACCGCCGCCCACGGCCCGAAGCCGGCCGCCCGTAGGGCCCTCAGAGCCGCG
>JBOGXS010000228.1:0-8352 GCA_050693815.1 Thermoleophilaceae bacterium
GGAGGCGCTCTGGAAGGGCCGCCCCTTCATCGGCGGCGACGTGGGCGGCATCCCGCTGCAGGTCCAGGACGGCGCCACCGGCTTCCTCGTCTCGTCGCCCGACGAGTGCGCCGACCGCTCGCTGCGGGTGCTGCAGGAGCCGGACCTCGGCAAGCAGCTCGGCCGCGCGGGCAAGGAGCACGTGCGAAAGCACTTCCTCACCCCGCGGCTCCTGCGCGACTGGCTGAAGATCTTCCGGGACGGCCGATGAGCTCGGACACCGCGCTGGTCCTCGTCTCGAACCGCGGCCCGGCGACCTTCGAGGGGGGCCAGCCGAGCCGCGGCGGCGGGGGCCTCGTGACCGCGCTGACCGGCCTGGTCCACCACCGCGACGCGGTGTGGGTGGCGTCGGCGCTGAGCGAGGGCGACGTGGAGGTGAGCCGCGAGCACGAGGGCCGCTCGTTCGAGATCGAGCTGGACGGGGCGCACTACCGGATCCGTCTCGTCGAGTCGGACCCCGAGGCGTATGACCGCTTCTACAACGTAGTGGCCAACCCGATGCTGTGGTTCATCCAGCACTACCTGTGGGACCTCTCGAACGCGCCCGACATCCGGCGTCACGAGGTCGAGGCGTACGAGCAGGGCTACTGCAGGGTCAACGCCGACCTCGCCCAGGCGGTGCTCGAGGAGGTGGAGGGCGAGCCGGAGGCGGTCGTGATGCTGCACGACTACCACCTGTACGTGGCGCCCAGGCTGATCCGCGCCGAGCGCCCGGACGTCTTCCTGCACCACTTCGTGCACATCCCCTGGACCCAGCCCGACGCCTGGCGGGTGCTGCCGGCCGACATCCGCGAGGACCTCTATGAGGGGATCCTCTCCAACGACATCATCGCGTTCCACACGCGCTCCTACCGGCGCAACTTCCTGCTCTGCTGCCGGGAGCTGTTCGACCTCGACGTGGACGAGGAGGCCGGGGTGGTGCGCTTCGAGGGCCGCGAGGTGTGGGTGCGCTCCTACCCGCTGCCGATCTCGGCCGAGCGCTTCCACCACACCGCCCAGCGACCCGCCGTGCACCAGTACGAGCGCGAGATCCTGCGGCGCCGGCGCGAGCACCTGATCCTGCGGGTGGACCGGGCCGACCTGTCCAAGAACGTGCTGCGCGGCTTCGCGGCGTTCGACCTGTTCCTGGAGCAGCACCCGGAGTTCGCCGAGCAGGTGACCTTCATCGCGCACCTGATCCCCTCGCGGCAGGACGTGCCGGAGTACGCCGAGTACCTGGAGCGGATCGAGGCGCTGGTGGCCGTGGTCAACCACCGGCACGGCACGACCGACTGGATGCCGATCGAGCTGCGGCTGCGCGAGAACCTGGAGGAGGCGATCGCGGCCTACAAGCACTACGACCTGCTGATGGTCAACGCGATGTTCGACGGCATGAACCTGATCGCCAAGGAGGGGCCGCTGGTGAACGAGCGCAACGGGGTCTCGCTGCTGAGCGAGAACACCGGCGCCCACGAGGAGCTGGCCGAGTTCGCGCTGTCGGTCAACCCGTTCGACGTGCACGAGCAGGCCGACGCGATCTACCGTGCGCTGTCGATGTCGGCCGAGGAGCGCTCCTGGAGGGCACAGGGCCTGAAGCGGATCGTGACCGCGCGCGACCCGGGCGACTGGGTGGACGACCAGCTGGCCGACATCGAGTCGAAGCGGCGCGGCCCGGGCGCCGCCCCTTCGGAGTCGGCGCCGTCGGAGGCGGAGGTCAGGGGCCCGGGTCGGGCGTGAACTCGCCCGTTTGCGGCGGCTGCGGCCGCGGCGCGGGGGTCGGGGGCGACGGTGCGGCCGGGGGAGGCGGTGCGGCCGGCGACGGTGCGGCGGGCGGCGTGGGAGCAACTATCCCGTTCTCAGTCCTCCCAGCCCTGTTCAGCCCCCGCCCGACCCAGTTCCTCCGCCTCCGCTCGACCCCGTGCCTCCGCCTCCGCTCGACCCCGTGCCTCCGCCTCCGCTCGACCCCGTGTCTCCGCCTCCGCTCGAACCGGTTCCCTCGTCCCCGCTCGACCGGGTTTCTCCGCCCCCGCCGGGCCCCGCTCCTCGCCCTCCGATCGACCTGCTTCGTCGCCCGCCGGCCGCTAGCCTCGCTGCCCCGCCACGGCTGAGCCCTCGGCAAGTCTCCCGCCGGCAGCGCCTCAGGCCGACCGCAGGCCCGGACCTCGCTCGCGATCAGCAGGCCGGCGGCGAGCAGCGCGGCGAGCCGTCCCACGTTTCCCCATCGCACCCGGCGCAGCAGCGCCGAGGCGCGGCCTGCCCGCCGCCGGTCCATGCTCGTTGAAGTCGGTGCGAATACCGCTTCGCCCCGGAAGCGGAGCCGCGCGCTTGCGGCCGAGCCGCGCGCACGCCGGGAAACGATCCGCGCGCACGCGGCCGAGCCGCGTGCTTGCGGCGAGGCCCGCTAACCTGCCCCGCTCGATGGCACGGCTCTACGACCTGATGCTGCTGATCGATCCGAACGCTCCGGAGGAGCGCCGCACCGCGGCGGTCTCCGAGGCGGAGTCGATGATCGGCTCCGGCGGCGAGCTCGTCGCGGCCCACGACTGGGGCCAGCGGCGCATGGCCTACGAGATCGACCACAGGCCCGAGGCCGAGTACCGGCTCTACCAGTTCAGGGGCGACAACGCCCTGCTCGAGCGACTCAACCAGCGCCTGCGAATCCAGGACGGCGTGCTGCGCTTCCGGATCATCAAGGCCAAGGAGGGCCAGCCGACCCCGCCCGCACCCGAGCAGCAGTCGCCGCGCCGCCGCGAGGACCGCGAGCCGCAGGACACCCGCGTGGCCGCCCGCGCCGCGGCGGACGGCCCGGCGCCGCCTGAGTAACAGCTCAGCCAAAGAAGCCGCACTTTTCAGCAACTTCTGGTGAGCCCCGGTGCTGGTTGGCCGACCCCGTTCGTACACTCGACCGACAGCCATCAAAGCCACCTCGAAAGACGTGGAGAAGGGAGCTGGAGCGCCTCATGGCAGCAACCAATCTGAACCGGGTGATCATCACGGGGAACCTCACGCGAGACCCCGAGCTGCGCTCCTTGCCGAGCGGGACCTCGGTGTGCAGCCTGCGCGTGGCCGTCAACACGCGCCGCAAGGACGGGTCGACCGGCGAGTGGGTGGACAAGCCCAACTTCTTCGACGTGACCGTCTGGGGCGCTCAGGGCGAGAACTGCGCCCAGTACCTGTCCAAGGGACGCCCCGTCGCGGTCGACGGCCGGCTCGAGTGGCGCGAGTGGGAGGACAAGCAGGGCAACAAGCGGCAGTCGGTGGATATCATTGCCGACTCCGTCCAGTTCCTCGGCTCCCGCGAGGGCAGCGAGAACGGTGGCCGCTTCACGCCGCAGAGCGACGTTCCGGCGGACACCGGGGACTTCGAGCCGGCGCCCGCGGGCGCCCGGGGATCGGACGACGACATCCCGTTCTGACCCCGAAGCAGCGAGTACGCAGGAGCAACACGACGTGGCGAAGCAGCGTGGAACAACCGCAACCCGGGACCGCCGGCGCGGTCGCGGCAAGGGCGCTCCTACCGGCGGCCGGCGCAAGCCGTGCCCGTTCTGCCGTGACAAGGTCGACGCCGTCGACTACCGAGACGTCGCGGCGCTGCGCCGCGCGATCAGCGACAAGGGCAAGATCCGCTCGTCGCGGGTGACCGGCTCGTGCCGGCGCCACCAGTCGCAGCTCGCAACCGCGGTCAAGCGCGCACGCGAGCTCGGACTCCTGCCGTACGTCGCAGACAGGTGATGGCTGCAAACCGTCGCACTCCGGCGTCCTCGGTCGCGGACAGGCAGAGCCTTGCCCGCTCCCTGCGTCCTTGGATTGCTCGGTTTTCGCAATCACGACCGGTCAGGTAAGGACGGGGACCAAAGGCATGGCCCAGGCAATCCTCTTGAAGGACGTGGACCAGCTCGGCGGGCGCGGTGACGTCATCGACGTCTCGCCGGGCTACCTCCGCAACTTCCTCGTTCCGCGCAAGCTCGCCCAGCCGGCCACGGCGGGGGCGATCGCGGAGTCGCAGCGCCGCCGGGAGGCGGCCGAACGCGCCGCCAGCGAGGCGGCCAGTAGGGCCGAGGAGACGGCGGCCCTGCTGCGCAAGACCGTGCTCACGATCTCCCACCAGGCGGGTGACGACGGCCGGCTGTTCGGCTCGGTCACCTCCCAGGAGATCGTGGACGCGATCCGCCAGGCGCGCGGAGTGCGGCTCGACAAGCGGCGCGTGCAGCTGGAGGACGCCATCAGGACCACGGGCACGCACATGGTCACCGTCGAGGTGGCGGACGGGGTGACGGCGGAGATCAAGACCATCGTCACTCCCCAGGCGTAGTCAGTGACGCTGCGCGACATCGCCTGCGCCCTGACTACGCCTGGTTACGTCGGTGGCCGTAGCTACTCCCACTGAGACGGGGAGCGTCCCTCCCCACAACGAGGAGGCCGAGGCCTCCGTCCTCGGGGCGATCCTGCTCACCGAGCAGGCGCTCGACGGGGTGCTGCTCGAGGTCGGGCTGAAGCCCGACCACTTCTACCGCCCCCGCCACGGCCTGATCTTCCGGGCCATGATCCGCCTCAAGGAGAAGGCGGAGCCCGAGGCGGTCGACGCCCTGACGGTCTGCGACGACCTGCGCAGCCACGGCGAGCTCGACCAGGCGGGCGGCGAGGCCTACGTGCACTCGCTGCCGACCGTGGTGCCCGCGGTCGGCGCGGTGCTCGACTACGCCCGCATCGTCCGCGACGACGCGTTGATGCGCGGCATCCTGGACACCACCCGCCAGATCCAGGCCGAGGTGCTGGCCCACCGGGGCGAGCCCCAGGATCTGATCGAGCGGGCAGAGGCCGCCCTGTTCCGGATCGGACACGACACCGGCAAAGGCGAAATCCGCTCGATCGAGGAGGTCCTGCACGAGGAGATCGACAAGCTCGAGGAGCTCTCCCGCAACGACATCGGGCTTACGGGCATCCCGTCGGGGTTCAGCGACCTCGACAACCTCACCGGCGGCTTTCAACCGGGCAACCTGGTGGTGGTGGCGGCGCGGCCTTCGATGGGAAAGTGCCTGACGGGATCGACCCAGGTCTTCGATCCCGTCAGCGGCTCGAGACGGTTCATGGTCGATGCCGTCGCGGCGCGAGAGCGGGGCGAGGAAGTCTGGGTGGGCGCCCTCGATCGAGACTTGCGGCTACGGCCCGCCCGCGTGTCCGAGTCACACCGCAACGGGCTGCGGCCCGTCTTCAGTGTCACGACGAGGCTCGGGCGGCGGATCGAGGCCACGGCCAACCATCCGCTGCTCACTGCACGCGGATGGCGGTCGCTGGAGAAGCTCTGTGCTGGAGACCGTGTGGCGGTGCCCCGTACGCTGCCGATCCCGGAACCACGGGCGACCATTCCGGACCACGAGGTCGTCCTGCTGGCGGCCCTGATTGCCGATGGCAGCATTGCGGGAACCACCCCCTGCTTCTGCTACGGCCCGGACTCGCCCGTCCTGGGTGAGGTTGAGGCCGCGGCCGCAGCAATGGGTCTTCGCCTTCGTGACGCTGGCGGAAACGGAACCGCGCGCATCAGTGCTGGTCGTGGCTCTCACCGGCAGATCGCCCGCTTCCTCTCGATCCTTTACGGCTGCGACGGCCACATCGGCACGCGTGGGCTGTCGAGACCGCTGGTCGAGGAGATCGCGGTCGGACTCCACGAACCGGCGCTCTTCAAGCTCGCCACCTCGGATCTCTGGTGGGACGAGATAGTGACGATCGAGCCGATCGGCGAGGCCGAGACATACGACCTCACGGTGCCGCATCTCCACAACTTCGTGGCTAATGACGTAATCGTCCACAACAGCACGCTGGCCACCAACATCGCCGAGAACGCCGCGATCGAGCACGGGCGTCCGGTCGCGTTGTTCTCCCTCGAGATGTCGGAGACCGAGTTAGCTCACCGCTTCATCGCCTCGCAGGCAAAGGTCTCCAGCGACGAGCTCCGCAAGGGCCGCGTCAAGGCGGATCGCTGGCCTAAGGTGCTGCGCGCCGTCGAGAAGCTCGCCCGGGCGCCGATCTTCATCGACGACTCAAGCGACATCAGCGTCCTCGAGATGCGGGCCAAGGCCCGCCGCCTCCACAGCAGGCACAGCGGCTTGGGACTGATCGTCGTCGACTACCTCCAGCTTGTCCGGCCCGACGGGAGGGCCGACAGCCGGGTGGAGGCTGTCGGCCAGATCAGCCGGGGCTTGAAGATCCTGGCCCGTGAGCTCGAGATCCCGGTGATCGCTGTGTCGCAGCTCTCGCGCGCCGTCGAGTCGCGGAATCCCCCGATCCCGATGTTGTCCGACCTCCGTGAATCAGGCCAGTTGGAGCAAGACAGCGATCTGGTGATGTTCGTCTACCGCGACGAGTACTACGACAGGGAGTCGGAGCGTCTCGGCGAGGCGGACATCATCATCTCCAAGCACCGGAACGGGCCGATCGGCCAGATCAGCCTGACGTTCCTTCCCAAGTATCCGCGGTTCGCGAGCCTCGCTCGGGACCGCGGACTTGAGGCGGTCGTGCAGCCGGACGGTGGCGGCTGAGGTGCTGCGCCAAAAGGAGGGAGAC
The DNA here is from genome assembly GCA_050693815.1 of Thermoleophilaceae bacterium. Taxonomy (GTDB): domain Bacteria; phylum Actinomycetota; class Thermoleophilia; order Solirubrobacterales; family Thermoleophilaceae; genus JACVRW01. The sequence continues at coordinate 6,580 of JBOGXS010000228.1, forward strand.
GAGCACGCCGTCTGCCCCTACGGTGAGTGCGACGGCTCCACCTGGGTGCTCGACGAGGACACCCGTGAGGCACGGCCCTGCCGCTGCCGCGATCAGCGCGTCCGGCGGGCCGTCAGCGGGGGGATCGGCACCGGCATCGGGCGCCGCTTCCTCGAGGTGTCCTTCGACCGGGAGCCGATCGTCTCGATCGAGGCCGCGCTCCTGCGGCGCGTGCGGGCCTTCACGCGCGAGATCGCCGTGAACCTCGACCAAGGCAAGGGGCTCTGGTTCGACGGTCCGGTGGGCACCGGGAAGACGTCGCTCGCGATCCTGGTCGCCAAGGCGGCCAAGGACGCCGGGCGTTCCTACGCCGTCTACCCGGTCCCTCGCCTGCTCGCGGAGATCAAGCGCACCTTCGACCGGGATGCCAGCGACAACTACCTGGGCTTCTTCCGGCGGCTCTGCACGGTCGACTTGCTCGTGCTCGACGACCTGGGCGCCGAGAAGCAGACCGAGTGGGTGCTCGAGCAGCTCTACTCGATCGTCAACGAGCGCTGGCAGGACCGGCGCTCGATGGTGGTCACCACGAACATCCCCGACCCCGATCCCGACAGCGCCGGGGCCCTGCTGCGGGCCAGCGTGCGCGAGCTGCGCGACGCCTCGAGGCGGGTCGCCGGGCGGGACCTGGACGACCTCACCCGCATCGTGGAGCGCGTGGAGCGGCTCGCGACCCAGGTGGCCGACCGCGAGCTCGTGGCCGAGTACGACCCGATCGTCCGGCTGCGCCGCCAGGTCGGGTCGCGCACCGTCTCCCGGCTGATCGAGATCTGCGACGACCCGCTGCCGATCATGGGTGAGGACCTGCGCATGGCCGCACAGGGCCCCTAGACTCGATCGCGCCATGCCAGGTCTCGTGATCGTCGGCGCCCAGTGGGGCGACGAGGGGAAGGGAAAGGTCGTGGACTTGCTCGCCGAGCAGGCGGACCTGGTCATCCGCTTCCAGGGCGGCAACAACGCCGGCCACACCATCGTGCGCGACGGCGAGACCTTCAAGTTCCACCTCGTCCCGTCCGGGATCCTCTATCCCGGCAGGCTCTGCGCGATCGGCAACGGCGTGGTGGTCGACCCCAAGATCCTCACCGACGAGATCGCCGAGCTGTCGCGGCGGCGGATCGACCTCAGCGGGCTGCGCCTGTCGGCCAACGCGCACCTGATCATGCCGTACCACAAGCTGCTCGACCACGCCGGCGAGACCCGGCTCGGCAAGCTGCAGATCGGCACCACCCGGCGCGGCATCGGCCCGTGCTACGCGGACAAGGCCGCCCGGCTCGGCATCCGCGTTCAGGACCTGCTGGACGAGAAGATCCTGCGCAAGAAGATCTACGCGGCCATGGAGCCCAAGCGCCTGATGCTGCGGCCCTTCGCCAAGGATCCCGAGCTCGACCTGCACGCGATGACCGAGGAGTACCGCATCCTCGGGCACCGCCTCGAGGCGTACATCGCGGACACGCCCCCGATCGCCTGGCACGTGCTCGACGGCGGCGGCCTGGTGGTCTTCGAGGGCGCCCAGGGCGCGCTGCTCGACATCGACCACGGCACCTATCCGTTCGTCACCTCGTCCAACACGCTCGCGGGCGCCGCGTGCGCCGGCGCGGGCGTCGGGCCGAAGGACCTCGACGAGGTCTGGGGCGTCGCCAAGGCCTACGCGACACGCGTGGGAGCCGGCCCGTTCCCGACCGAGCTCGAGGACGAGCTGGGCGCGACGATGCGCGAGGCCGGCGGCGAGTACGGGAC
>JBOGXS010000229.1:0-6541 GCA_050693815.1 Thermoleophilaceae bacterium
GGCCAGCGCGCCCGCCGGCACCAGCGCCGCCACCCGGGCTGGCGCCTCTCGGAAGTCGCACAACCGCGCCCGGCACGAGAGGCAGGTCCTCATGTGCGGGCGCAGCGCCGCCATCTGCTCCGCGCTCGCCTCGCCGTCGGCCAGCGCGGACAGGAGCGGCGCCAGCTTCGCGCACTCGATCCCGCCCTCGATCCCGGCCAGCCGCACCGACAGCGCCTGCCGTCCCTCGGTCAGGCAACGGTTGACCTTGGTGTACGACCAGCCGGTGCGCTCGCAGATCTCGGCGTACGAGTAGCCCTCGGCCCGCAGCAGCAGCGCCCGGATCTCCTGCGGCTTCAGCTGGCGCAGCGCCTCGGCGCCCTGGCGCAGCCGCTCGAGTCCCTCGGCCTGGTCGTGCGTGGTGGCGGCGGGCGTGCCGCGCTCGCCCAGCTCGCCGTCGTCGGTCACCGGGGAGTGGCGGTCGCGCTGGCGGCGCAGCGCGAACGCCTCGTGCTTGACCACGGTCTTGAGCCACGGCAGGAGCTCGTCCTCGCGGATGGTCGGCGCCTTCGTGAGCAGGATCTCGAGGCCGCGCTGGTAGGCGTCCTCGGCGTCCTCGGGGGTGGCCGCGTAGCGGCGCGCGGTGGCCACGATCTGCGGCCCGTGGCGGGCCAGCAGCTCCAGGGCCGCCTCGTCGATCTCGGCCCGAGCGGGTCGCGCACGCCTGGTCAGCATCGACACTCGGATCAAGGCCCATGCTGCACCGTCTCGCCCCGTGCGGCGACGCCGAAGCCCGCAACGTGCGACCTTTTCGTCCTCGTGGGGGATCTGATCGAGACGCTCACCCGCGGGAACCCGACCGAGGTGAAGGTCGTGCTCGCCTCGGTGGCGCTCGCGCTCGCCGTGTACCAACTCGTGCTGATCTCGGTCGGCTACGGAAAGCTGCGCCCGCCCTTCCCCGCCGCCCGCCCGGCGTCCTCGGCGTATCGCGCGGTGGGCGACGCGATCGTGGTGGTGTCGTGGTGGTGGCGCTCATGTGCGTCGGCTATTTCGGCTGCGAGGACGACGCCGCGCTCCACATCGCGCCGGCCGTCGCGTTGCTGGCCCTGCTGGCGCTCGAGATCGCCGTGCTGCGCCGCCGGCACTCGCTGAGCCGCTTTCCTGCCCGTGCTCGGGATCTCCGTGTGGCTCCTGCTGGCGCTCACCTGGATCACCTCGGCCGGGACCGCGCCTGACTGTGCCCGCGATGCTCGCCGGTGCTCTCGCATCGACTGCGCTCGCGTGCTTGTCAGCCACGCCCCTGGCTCGTCCGATCATCGACGGTACTCTCGGCGGGAAGCACTAAGCTCGGGCCCACCAGCGCCGCCGAGCAGGACGCCATCGAGGAGCGGATGGAGCTGCGCGACGAGCGGATCGAGCAGCGCCGGGAGCTGGGCGAGGAGCGGATCGAGCAGCGCCGGGAAGGGGGTTGAGCGCTTCCCCCGCTACATTCGCCCGCGCCAGCTGTTTCACTTGTGCCCACCGGAACGAGCTTTGTGCCGAACGGTCTCGTCAAAGAGCTGAGGGAAGTCGAGCCGCTCTCCCTCCCCGACCGCGACGTGCGCGCGGGTAAGCCGATGCTGCTCCGCGGCGTGCTGCGCTTCGACACGCTGCGCGCACTGGCGCGCGTGACAACGCTCGTCGCGCTCGACCTGCTGGGGCTGTTCTTCGCGATCTACACGGCGCTGGTGGTGAAGGCGGCGATCGTGGCGCCCGCCCAGGTCGGCCAGATGTGGGACCAGGCGCTGGAGTACGCCCCGCTCGCCGGACTGGTGATGCTCCTCCTGTTCGCCCGCTCCGGCCTGTACCGGGACCGGGCTCAGCGCCCCGGCTTCTCGCGCGTGATCGCCTCGCTGTTCCAGGTCACGCTCGTAGTCCTGATCTATGCCGAGATCGAGGGCGAGCCGTTCCAGTCCTACTACATCTTCTACGGCTCGCTGTTCTTCGCGCTGCTCTACGTCTCGCTGCTGCGCTGGCTCTTCGAGTGGGCCTCGGGCGCCGTCCTGCGCGCCGCCGGGTACCGGCGCCGGGCGGTGCTGGTCGGCTCGGGCGCGAACATCCAGGCCGTCTCCCATGCGCTGGGCGACTCCAACGTGATCGAGCCATACGGCTTCGTGGCGAGGACGCCGGTCGCGCTCATGGACGGCTTGCGCGACTTCCGCTCGCTCGAGCAGCTCGAGCGCCACTTCGACGCGGTCGACGAGGTGCTCATCACCGACGCGGACTTCCCCCAGGGCGAGGCCGTCGAGCTGGTGGATCGCTGCCACCAGCACGGCGTGCGCGTGCGCGTGGCGCCCTCGACGATGGAGATCCTGATGGACCGCGCCGAGTTCGTCCCGGGGCAGGCGCTCCCGCTGTTCGAGCTCAAGCCGCCGGTCTTCGAGGGAGTGGACTTCGCGATCAAGCGGAGCTTCGACCTCGTCGGCGGCGCGCTCCTGATCCTGGCGTTTGCCCCGGTCATGGGGCTCGCGGCGCTCGCCATCAAGCTGAGCTCGCGCGGGCCGATCCTCTACCGCTCGATCCGCCCCGGCATCGGCGGGCACTCGTTCGCCTGCCTCAAGTTCCGCACGATGGTGCAGGGCGCCGAGCACCTCCAGGACATGCTCGAGGAGCACAACGAGGTCGACGGCGCGCTGTTCAAGATCCGCGCGGACCCGCGCGTGACGGCCGTGGGGCGCTTCCTGCGGCGCTGGTCGCTCGACGAGCTGCCGCAGCTCTTCAACGTGATGCGGGGCGAGATGTCGCTGGTTGGCCCACGGCCGCTGCCGAGGCGCGACTACGAGCGCCTGCACGACTGGCACCGCAAGCGCTACCTGGTGCTGCCCGGCATGACCGGGCTGTGGCAGGTCTCCGGGCGCTCCGAGCTCGACTTCGACGAGCTCGTCAACCTCGACTTCCTCTACCTCGAGCGCTGGTCGGTCTTCCTCGACCTGACGATCATGCTGAAGACGATCCCCGCGGTCTTCCGGGCCCGCGGAGCGTGGTGAGCAGCCGGGGGCTCACGCCCCCGGACCCCCGCGTACGCCCGGCCGGCCGGGGGCGGGGCCAACGGCCACCAACGACTTCGTGAGGGGCCCGAGCCGCTCGCGCACGATGCGCGCGTCGGGAAACAGCGCGCGAAGCTCGCGCGGACCGAGGAGCAGGGTCTCGTCGAAGGGATCGCCGGACACGCCGAGCCGCCACAGCCGGCGGCCGAGGCGGCGCGGCAGCCAGTGCACGAGCGGCAGCAGCGAGTGGGGCTCGACGGGGAACCAGCGGTCCGGCGTCTGGACGAAGTAGCGCCGCGCCACACGACGCACCTCGTCCGCGAACTGCTGCCGGGCGCCCGGGTCGACGATGTGCTCGACCACCGAGTTGGAGTACGCGATCTCGAACTCGGCGTCGGCGAACGGCAGAGCGGTGGCGTCACCCTGGAGGAAGCGGTGCCGTCCGGCGGCGTATCCGGGCCGCGGTTCGCGGTCCACGCCGGTGATCGCCAGGTCCGGCGCGAAGGCGGCGAGGCCCGCCTGGCCGCACCCCACGTCGACGATCGGGTCGTCGGGGCCCGGCTGCATGAGCCGTTCGAAAAGCTGCCAGCGCGCCGCCCGGGCGCGCCGGGAGACGACCTCCGCGAGCCGCGTGCGCAGCCCCTGGCGAGCGTGTGTGTAGGCCCCCGGCATGAGCCGGACCCTAGCCTTCGGCGGGTTCCGTGAGCGAGCCCTACGACCCCGACAACCTGCTCGACCGGCGCTCCGACCCGGCCACGCTCCAGGTCCACTACGACCGGGAGCGCGACCGCGAGCGCGAGCTGCTCGCACGGCGGCTCGGGCTCGGCGGCGGCGAGGTCCTGTCGGTCGGCTGCGGCTGGCACCCCGGCCGCCACCTGTTTCCTCGCCCGGACTGGCGGATGACCGGCAGCGACCTCAACCCGGCCATGGTCGAGCACCTCCTGGAGGCCGGCGAGCTGGACGCGGGTGCCGAGGGCCGCGCGGGCGAGCTGCCCTTCGAGCCGGACTCGTTCGAGGTCGTGCTGTACCGCCTCGTGCTGCACCACATCGCCTTCCAGGGCCCGCTATCGGCCTGCTTCGAGGAGGCGGCCCGGCTGCTGCGACCGGGCGGTGCCCTGGTGGCGGTCGAGCCGGGCCTCTGGCACCCCGTCGGCGCCGGGCTCGAGCTGGCCAACCGAGCCGGGCTCGGCACCCGCGTGCACGGCACGCCGGACGACGTCCCGCTGTCGCCGCGCGTGCTGCTGCGGGAGGCCCGGGCGGCGGGGCTTCGGTCCGAGCTGCACGCCGTCACGTTCGGCTGGCGGCGGCTGCCCGCGGGCGGGCAGCGGCTGCTGCACCGGCTCGATCCGCTCGGGTCGCGACCGCGCCTGGCGCCGTTCGGCCACACGCTGATGTTGATCGCCCGGGCCCCGGCGTGAGCCCCAGTCGCTACGACGACGAGCTGTGGGAGCTCGTACCGCCGGACCCCGGTCCGTCGCCGCGGCACCTGGTCGAATTCGTGCACAGGCTGGGGCGAGTGGAACGCGCGCTCGACCTGGGCTGCGGGGACGGGCGCCTCACGGCCGAGCTGGAGGCCGCCGAGCTGACCGCGGCCGACGTCTCCCCGGTGGCGCTCGAGCGGGCGGGTACCCGGCTGCCGGGGGTCCGGCTCGTCGAGCTCGAGCCCGACGCCCCACTGCCGTTCGGGGATGGCGCATTCGACCTCGTGCTGTGCGCGGAGACGGTCGAGCACGTGCGCGACGTGCAGCTCTTCCTCTCCGAGGCGCGGCGCGTGCTACGGCCCGGCGGCGAGCTGGCGCTCACCACGCCGGCGGCACGGCCTCTGGGCCGGCCCGAGGACCCGCTCTCGCCCCACCTGCGGCGCTTCACCCGGCGCACCCTGCGCCGCCTCCTCGTCGAGCTCGGCTTCGAGCTGCGCTCGCTGGAGCGCCGCGCCGGGACGCTGCTCGCGCGCGCGACCAGGTAGAACCTCGGCGATGCGCATCGTCGTGACCGGCGCCGCCGGCTTCATCGGATCGCATGTGTGCGAGCGGCTCCTCGCGCGGGGTCACCGGGTGGTCGGCGTGGACGCCTTCACGCGCTTCTACGCCCGCGAGCTGAAGGAGCGCAACGTGGCGGCGCTGCGGCGGGTGCCGGGCTTCACGCTCGTGGAGCGCAACCTGCTCGACGCCCCCGGGGTCGCTCCCGCGCTCGAGAGGGCCGACGCCGTCTGCCACCTGGCCGGCCGGCCCGGCGTGCGCGGCGGCGCGGCGGCCGTCTTCGAGGCTGGCAACGTGCGCACCACCGAGGCGGTGATCCGGGCCGCGGCAAAGGTCGGGGTGGGCCGCGTGCTGCTGGGCTCGTCCTCCTCGGTGTACGGGCCCGCGGCCGGGCCGGTTAGGGAGGACGCGCCGCTGCGGCCGCTCTCCCTCTACGCTCGCTCGAAGCGCCGCGCCGAGGCGGTGGCACGCCGGCTCGCCCGCCGCCACGGCCTGGAGCTGGTCACGCTGCGCTACTTCACCGTGTACGGCCCGCGCCAGCGCCCCGACATGGCGTTCGCCCGGTACGTCGACGCGGCGCTTCGCGGCGGCCGGATGCCGCTGCTGGGCGACGGCCGCCAGCGGCGCGACTTCACCTACGTCGGCGACGCCGCCGACGCCACCGCCCGGGCGATCGAGCGGGGCCGGCCGGGGGCGGTGTACAACGTGGCGGCCGGCCAACCGGTGGCCCTTGCGGACGCGCTGCGGCTGCTGGCGGCGGCGCTCGGCCAGACCGCGGAGCTGGCCCCGGTGCCCCCGGACGAGCGCGAGCCCCACTCCACGGCCGCCGACCTGCGGCGGGCCCGCGACGAGCTCGGCTGGACGCCTCGCACGCCGCTGGAGCTGGGCCTGGACCGTCAGGTCGAGCACGCCATCGCGCTCTCCGATCGTCATTCGCTCTGGGTTAGCCGCGAATAGCGCGGCAGATCCAGATGGCGTGAGGCCCGCGGGTCGTGCCGGCCCTCAGTCCTCCGCCCGCTCGCCGCGCGGCCGGCGCTCCTCGGCGGCCTTCTCGCGCCCGCGGGCCCGCGCCTCCAGGAAGAGGCTGCGCGCGGGCTGCGACAGCGGGTCGAGGTAGAGCGCGCCGCGGACCGTCTCGGCGGCCCGGAGGGGGCGGTCGAGCGTCCCGAGCTGGAAGGCGGCCAGCCGGTACCACGTCTCGGGGTCGCCGGGGAACTTGAGCACCGCATCCTCCAGCGTCTCGCGCGCGGCGCCCTCGCGGCCGGCCTGGGTCTGGATGGCCGCCTGTACGAGCAGCGGCTCCCCGCTGAGCGGGTTGGCGTCCGCCGCGTCGCTCGCCTTGGCGATGGCCGCATCCACCTCCCCCCCGTCGGCCAGGGCGACGGCGTCGTCGGTGGCCCGGTCGGCGGCCTCCGGCTGCCAGATGGCCCAGGCGGCGAGGAGCGCCACGAGCAGCACGGCCGCAGCGGTCAAGAGGCGGGGTGGCGACGGGTTGCGAAACGGCTCGCGCAGGTCGAGCGTGGCGCCCCGCTCCGCCGCGAGCGTGGCGCCCCGCTC
>JBOGXS010000230.1:0-2261 GCA_050693815.1 Thermoleophilaceae bacterium
ATGGCCGAGCGCTCCGGCATCATCGCGGGCCTCGAGGCGGCACATGCGCTCGGGCTGTCCACCGGCGATTCCGAGGCCCGCCTCGCAACCGAGCGCGAGAAGCTCGACCTTCCACGCGCGTGGTCGACCGAGGTCGCCGTGCCGCCGCCGCCTGGCGCCCGCAAGGGCAAGTGCGTCGCGTGCCTGTGCGAGGACGTGACGGCCAAGGACATCCACCTGAGCGTGGAGGAGGGCTACGACCCGATCGAGCTCTCGAAGCGCTACACCACGACCACGATGGGCCCCTGCCAGGGGCGCATGTGCCAGCTGCCCGCGGTGCGGCTGATGGCCCACGAGACCGGCCAGTCGCTCGCGCAGGTCGGCACCACGACCTCGCGCCCGCCCTGGCACGCGGTGCCGATGGGCGCGCTGGCCGGCCGCCCGTTCGAGCCGGCCAAGCGGTCGGCGATCCACGGCCGCCACCGCGACCACGGGGCCAACGTGATGTGGGCCGGCGACTGGCGGCGCGCCTACGACTACGGCGACCCCCGCGCCGAGGCGCTCGCCGTGCACGAGAGCGCCGGGCTGATCGACGTGTCCACGCTCGGCAAGCTGATCGTGCGCGGCCCGGACGCCGGCGAGCTGCTCGACCGCCTCTACCCCAACCGCCTCTCCAACCTGAAGCCCGGCCGGATCCGCTACGGGGTGATCGCGAGCGACGCCGGGCGCATCGTCGACGACGGCACGATCTGCCGACTGGACGAGGACTCGTTCTACGTCACCACGACGTCGAGCGGCGCCGGCGCCGTGTACGAGTGGTTCTCCTGGTGGCTGGCCGACTGGCGCCTGGACGTGCAGCTCACCGACGTGACCCAGGGCCTCGCGGCGGTCAACCTCGCCGGCCCGCGCGCGCGGGAGATCATGGCAAAGGTCACCGAGCTCGACTGCTCGGCCGAGGCGTTCGCCTACCTCGACGGCAGGCGCGCCGAGGTGGCGGGCGTCCCGTGCCTGCTCCTGCGGATCGGCTTCGTGGGGGAGGTGGGCTACGAGATCCACTTCCCGTCGGCCCACGGCGAGCACCTCTGGGACGCCCTGCTCGACGCGGGCGCCGAGCACGAGCTGCGCCCCTTCGGCCTCGAGCCGCAGCGGCTGCTGCGCCTCCAGAAGATGCACATCCTGATCGGGCAGGACACCGACTCCGAGTCGAACCCGTTCGGCGCCGCGATGCCGTGGATCGTCAAGCTCGACAAGGAGCAGGACTTCATCGGCCGGTGGGCGCTCGAGCGCTTCGCCGAGGACCCGCCCGAGACCGCGCTGGTGGGGTTCACGCTTCCCGACGGACGGGTGCCGACCGAGGGCGCCGCGGTGCTGCCCGTGGACGGCTCGCCGGTGGGACAGGTCACGAGCGCGCGCTTCTCGCCCCAGCTCGGCAAGGTGATCGGGATGGCCTGGGTGCCGGCCGCGCTGGCGCGGGACGGCGCGAGCGTGACGATCTCGGACGACGGGCGCCGGCTGCGGGCCGAGGTGCGCACGAAGCCCTTCTACGACCCCGACGGCGAGGTGCTGCGCTCGTGAGCCTCGAGTTCCTGTCGCCGGGAGCCGCTGCGCTTGCGCGCAGCCCGATGGAGCGCCAGGCGGTCGCGGCCGGCGCGCGGCTCGAGCGGCGCGACGGCTGGAACGTGGCCGTGGGCTTCGACACGCCGGAGGCCGACCTCTGCCGCTCGACGGTGGGCTTCGCGGACCTCTCGCACGTCGGCAAGGTCGAGCTGCACGGCGCTCAACCGGGTGAGCTCGAGCTCGGCAGGGCCACCCGTGCCGAGGGCGCCTGGTGGCTCCCGTACACGCCGCAGCGCTCGCTCGCCCTCTGCGAGCCCGGTGAGCTGCCCGGCCTGATCGAGCGCTTCGGAGATCGCGCGGTCGACGTGACCACCGCATTCGGTGCCCTGGCCCTCCAGGGACCCCTGGCGCGGGAGCTGCTCGCCCGGTTCTGCGCGCTCGACCTGCGCGACGCCGCCACGCCCGTGCACGCGTTCCGGCCCGGCTCCGTCGCCCGCACGCCCGGCGCGGTGCTGAGGCAGTCCGAGGAGCGCTGGCTGATGCTCTTCGGGGCGGCGCTCGGCCAGTACGTGTGGACCGTCGTGGCAGACGCCGCGGAAGGCCTGGGCGGCGGCCCCGTGGGGGTGGACGCGCTCACGCGCGTGGAGCAGGAGCCCTCGCGTGCTTGACCTGTTCCGCACCCGCCGGATGTGGCGCCGCAGCCCCGAGCTGAAGGACTCCTACGA
>JBOGXS010000231.1:0-10885 GCA_050693815.1 Thermoleophilaceae bacterium
CGCCAGCGCGCACGACGCCGTCGGCGCGCGCCGCGACCAGATCGAGGCCGACCTCGACCGCCACGCCGCGGGTGGCGAGCATGCAGCGGCCGCCCTGCGCGCCTGCGCGCACGAGGAGGCCGGCCTCCAGGCCCGCCTGCGCGAGGCCAGCGAGGGCGTGACGAGCGCCGAGGTGACCGCACAGCAGGCGCGCGACGGCGCCGCCGAGGTCGAGCGCGACCTCAACGCACTCGCGAGCCGGCTCGGCCATCAGCCCGAGCCGTCGACCGAGCCGCTGCCCGACGAGGAGCGCGAGGTGCTGGCCGCCCGGGTCGAGCGGCTCGCCCGGCGCCGGGAGCAGCTGGGCCCGGTCAACCCGCTCGCAGCGCAGGAGTACCGGGAGGCGGTCGCTCACGTCGAGGAGCTCGAGGCGCAGCGGCGTGACCTGGAGTCCGCGCTGGCCGAGCTCGAGAGCCTCATCAAGGAGACCGACCGCCGCATCCGCGAGAGCTTCGAGCAGACCTTCAAGGCGGCGGCCGGGAACTTCGAGGACGTGGTGCAGCACCTCTTCCCCGGCGGCCGCGGGCGCCTGCGGCTGGTGCACCCCGAGCAGGGGCCGCGTCCCGTGATCGCGGGCGAGGAGGCGCCGAACGCCCATGAGCCCGAGGACGAGGAGCCCCAGACCGAGGCCGGCGTGGAGATCGAGGTCACCCCGCCCGGCAAGGCCACGAAGCGGCTGTCGCTGCTCTCCGGCGGCGAGAAGTCGCTGGTGGCGCTGGCCTTCATGTTCGCCGTGTTCCTCGCCCGTCCGTGCCCCTTCTACATCCTGGACGAGGTGGAGGCCGCGCTCGACGACATCAACATCGACCGGTTCCTGGAGCTCGTGCGCCGCTACTCGGACCGGGCCCAGTTCATCGTGGTCACCCACCAGAAGCGCACGATGGACGCCGCCGACACTCTCTACGGCGTCAGCATGGGCGGCGACGGCGTCTCACGCGTGATCTCGCGCCGGCTGGAGGGCGTCGCCGCCGACGACGTGGCAGCCTAAGCCGCAAGCACTCGGCTCGGCCGAGTGCGCGCGGATAGGCTCAATTCAGTGGCCCGCACCTGGCAGGAGCTGTTCGTCACCGGCGACGACCTCGCGTCGCCGCCCCAGCCCGAGGCGGAGCCCGAGCGGCGCGGGTTCTTTCGCCGGCTGCGGGAGAACATGTCCAAGACTCGAGAGGCGCTCGGGGCCGAGCTCCAGGCCACCGTGTTCCAGTCCCTCGACGACGAGGCCTTCGAGCAGCTCGAGGAGACGCTCATCTACGCCGACGTGGGCGCGCCGACCACCGCGGCGATCGTGGAGCGGCTCGAGCGCGAGGCCGAGGGGGGCGAGCTGAGCGGAGGAGAGGACCTGTCGCGACGGCTGCGCGAGCTGCTGGCCGAGACCGCGCGCGTGGACGGCGACACGATCGCGCTCACCGACCGGCCCACGGTCATCCTGGTCGTGGGCGTGAACGGCAGCGGGAAGACGACCACGATCGGCAAGGTCGCCTGGCACCTCCAGCGGGAGCTGGGCCGCTCCGTGCTGCTGGCCGCGGCTGACACCTTCCGCGACGCGGCGGCCGAGCAGCTCACGCTCTGGGCCGAGCGCGCCGGCTGCGAGATCGTGCGCGGCGAGCCCGGCTCGGACCCCGGCGCGGTGGTCTTCGACGCGATCGAAGCGGCCCGGGCGCGCGGCCACGACGTGGTGATCGTCGACACCGCCGGCCGGCTCCACACCCAGCGGCACCTGATGGACGAGCTGGCCAAGGTGCGCAAGGTGGTAGCCCGCCAGGCGCTGGGCGCGCCCCACGAGACGCTGCTCACGATCGACGCCACCACCGGCCAGAACGGGCTGCGCCAGGCGATGCTGTTCCGCGAGGCCGTCGAGGTGGACGGCATCGCGCTCACCAAGCTCGACGGAACGGCCAAGGGCGGGATCGCGCTGGCCATCGCCCAGGAGCTGGGCGTGCCGGTCAAGCTGATCGGAATCGGCGAGGCGCTGGAGGACCTGCGGCCGTTCGACCCCGACGACTTCGCCCGCGCGATCCTCGAGCCGTGACGCAGCACGCCGACGGCACGCGGGTGGTGCGCGCGGGGCTGCCCGACCCGCGGCAGGGCACGCCCTTCCTCCCCGGACCCGTCTTCGCGGCCCCGTTTCACCTCCAGGGCGAGGTGGACGGCTCCGAGTGGGGCTACACCCGCTACGGCAATCCCACCTGGGAGCGCTACGAGTCGGCGCTGGCCGAGCTCGAGGGCGGCGAGGTGGTGCTGTTCGCCTCCGGGATGGCCGCCGCGGCGGCGCTGCTGCTCACCGGGCTGCGGCCGGGCTCTGCCGTGGCGATCGACGGGGACTGCTACCTGAACGTGCGCCGGCTGGCCCGGACCCACCTGGAGCCGCGCGGTGTGGAGGTCCGCCTCGCGCCTTTTCCCGAGCTGCCGAGCGCGCTGCAGGGCGCGGAGCTGCTCTGGCTCGAGTCGCCCTCCAACCCGAAGCTCGAGGTCTACGACATCGCCGCCCTGGCCGAGGCGGCCCGAGCCGCCGGGGCGCTCACGGTGGTGGACAACACCACGGCCGGACCGCTGCAGCAGAAGGCGCTCGACCTGGGCGCGGACCTCGTGCTCACCAGCGCGACCAAGCACCTCTCCGGCCACGCCGACCTGATGCTCGGGTACGTGGCCACCCGCGACGCCGAGCGCGCCGCCGCGCTGCGCGACTGGCGCCGCGACGCGGGCGCGATCCCGGGGCCCTTCGAGACCTGGCTGGCCCACCGCTCGCTGCCCACGCTCGGGGTGAGGCTCGAGCGCGGCGCCGCCAACGCGCTGGCGCTGGCCGAGCTGCTCGCCGGGCGCGACGACGTCGCGGGCGTGCGCTACCCGGGCCTGCCGGGCGATCCCGGGCACGAGGTGGCTCGGCGCCAGATGAGCGGCTTCGGCACGGTGCTCGGCTTCGACCTCGGCTCGCGAGAGCGGGCCGAGCGCTTCCTGGCGGCGGCCGAGCTGGTGACCGAGGCGACCAGCTTCGGCGGCGTGCACACCACCGCCGAGCGCCGCCTGCGCTGGGGCGCCGACGACGTGCCCGAGGGCTACGTCCGCATGTCGGCCGGCTGCGAGGAGACGGCCGACCTGGTGGCGGACGTCCGGCGTGCTCTCGACGGCCTGCCCACGCCGTAGCATCCGACCGAATGGACGAGTGGGTCTTGTGGATGGTTGCGGCGGGGCTGCTCGCCGTGGGCGAGATGTTCACGCTCGGCTTCTTCGCGGGCCCGATCGCGATCGCCGCGGCGGTGGCCGCGATCGTCGCCCTGGCCGGCGGCGGGGTAGCCCTCCAGTGGATCGTGTTCATCGCCGCGTCGGGCGCCTCGCTGCTCCTGCTGCGGCCGATCGCCCGCCGCCACCTGCGCACGCCGATGCAGCTGCGCACCGGCGCCGCCGCCCTCGTGGGCGCGCCGGCGGTCGTGCTCGAGCGGGTGGACGGGGGCGGCGGCCAGGTCAAGCTGGCCGGCGAGGTGTGGAGCGCCCGCTCGTTCGACGAGGACCATGTGTTCGAGCCCGGCACCCGGGTCGAGGTGCTCAAGATCGACGGCGCCACCGCGCTCGTCGCCGAATGAGAGGGGATTCCAGTTGGCCACCCTGATCGTGCTTATCGTCCTAGCCGCCGTGGTGCTGATCACGCTGGCGCAGGGCATCCGGATCGTGCCGCAGGCCCGCGCCGGCATCGTGGAGCGGCTGGGCCGCTACCAGCGCACGCTCGACGCGGGGCTGGCGCTGATCGTGCCGTACGTCGACCGCGTCAAGCCGCTGATCGACCTGCGCGAGCAGGTGGTCTCCTTCCCGCCGCAGCCCGTGATCACCGAGGACAACCTGGTCATCCACATCGACACGGTCATCTACTTCCAGGTGACCGACCCGAAGGCGGCCACCTACGAGATCGCCGACTACATCGCGGCGATCGAGCAGCTCACGGTGACCACCCTGCGAAACGTCATCGGGGGCATGACGCTGGAGGACACGCTCACCTCGCGCGACCAGATCAGCGGCGCCCTGCGCACGGTGCTCGACGAGGCGACGGGCAAGTGGGGCATCCGCGTGAACCGCGTGGAGCTGAAGGCCGTGGACCCGCCCCCCTCGATCCAGGAGGCGATGGAGAAGCAGATGCGGGCCGAGCGCGACCGGCGTGCGGCGATCCTGACCGCCGAGGGCGTCAAGCAGTCGCAGATCTTGACGGCCGAGGGCGAGAAGCAGAGCGCGATCCTGCGCGCCGAGGGCCAGCGCGAGGCGCAGATCCTCGAGGCGGAGGGGGAGGCGAGGGCGATCGAGACCGTCTTCGACGCCATCCATCGCGGCGACGCCGACCCGAAGCTGCTCGCCTACCAGTACCTGCAGACCCTGCCGCAGATCGCCGACGGCGAGGCGAGCAAGGTCTGGATCATCCCCAGCGAGATCACCCAGGCGCTGTCCAACATCGGCGCGGTCATCCCGAAGGCGGAGCCGGGCCGTCGCGAGCCGCACCCTCCGGATCCAGGTCCACCCGCACCGTAACCGGCTCGCTCGCCGCCAGCAGCGCCATCAGCGTGTTCAGCCGGTTCGGCATGCGCCGCGCACGCTCGCGCGGGTCGTCGTCGTGGAGCACCCGCGCGGTGCCGCCGCGCCAGCGCCTCCCGACCCTGACGCGCACGCGCGGGTTCGCCTCGATGTTCCGCACGTAGCCGCCGCGGCGGTGCTCGGCGATGATCCAGAGCACGCCGTCCCGGATGGCCTTGCCGACCGGCGTCCGGCGCGGCTGACCGGTCTTGCGGCCCGTCGTCTCGAGGATCACGAGGCCCGGGAGGGGGAGCCCGGCGCCGGCGGCCGCCTTGACGAACGGGTTGAGCAGCCGGTGGGAGACGAAGGTCGAGGCTCGGCGCTTGTCCATCCGCACAAGCTAGCGCTAGCGAAGCCCTGCTCCAGCGGGGCTTCGTCGAGCGCTGCGGCTCCCTGCGCGGACGTCGTATGGTGCGCGACACAGGCGACTTTGCCCCAGACCGCAGGAGGTCCAGCGATGGTCAACCCGATTCCGGACGGCTACCCGCGCGTCATTCCCTACCTCATCGTGGACGGCGCCGCGGCCGCGATCGACTTCTACAACTCCGTGCTCGGCGCGACCGAGCGGATGCGGATGGCGGCACCCAACGGCAAGGTCGGTCACGCGGAGCTCGAGATCGGCGATTCGGTGATCATGCTCGCCGACGAGCACCCGGAGATCGACGCACGTGGCCCGACGAGCGTGGGCGGCACTCCCGTCTCCCTGCATGTCTACGTCGAGGACGCGGACGGCGTCTTCGAGCGGGCGATCGAAGCCGGTGCCAGGCCCGTGCGCCCGGTCGAAAACAAGTTCTACGGCGACCGGTCCGGCGGCTTCGAGGACCCGTTCGGACACCGCTGGGACGTAGCGACGCACGTGGAGGACGTCCCACCCGATGAGATGTCCAAGCAGGCAACGGAGGCGGCGGCTAGCGGCTGAGCCCGACACCTGGAAGCCGGTCGCCTATTCCTCGATCCGCGGAGCGCGAGGGACTGCCCGCCCTCGTCCTGGCGGTGGACGAGCTGGGGGTTGATCGCCTTGCCGACATCGGCGCACGTGGCCACCTTGCGCACGCGGACCGCGCCGGTCTCGCGCTCTACCTCGATCTCCGCGGCGGCCACGCACACCTCCCAGAAGACCGGTCCCTTGGCGTACGACCCCGACCCGTGCTCGGGCCGCACCTCGCCGGCGCCGATGACCTCGCGCTCGAGGTCTTCTTCGGGCCGGGATGGGTCTTCCGGTGGGGCGTGACCGATTCGGGCGCGATCGCAGAGTTCGTCTAGTGGCAGGCCAAGTGGGTCTTCCACAATTGCAACTTGACGGTGCCGATGGTCGCCGCGGTGGTGGTGGGAACGGCCGGTACGTCGTCGCCCTGAGCGGCCACGGACACCGGTCCGGGAACGGGCACCTCGATCGTGGTGGTCCCGCTCGGGTCGTGCGGGAGCCGTGGCAGCGAGCCGACCGGCCGTAGATCCCGAATGAACCAGCCAGCCGGCGGGCCCGGCGCCCGAAGTGGTGGAGCGTGGCGACGTAGCGGACGCCTCGCTCGCGCCAGAAGAAGCGCCAGTGGTTTCCGCGCGGCAGGTTCCTGGTCCGCGCGCTTAGCAGTCTGCGGAGGTCGTGCTCGCGGCGCTCGTCACGGGCGCCCGCCAGGATCTCCATCATCACGGGCTCGGTGACCGCGAGGGGGCCGCCCTCGCCTATCAGCTCCGCGACGCGCCGGTCGACCGGGGTCGAACTAGCCCGGTTGTACTCGACCCACGCGGAAGTGTCGGCGAGGATCACGCCTGCGAGCGCGGTCGCGAGTCGGCGGGCGGTTCGCCGATCGCACCGGCGCCACGCATTGCGAGCGCCTCCTCACGCTCGCGAAGGCGCATGCGAGGTCGTTGATCGTGGTTGTCCCGGGAAGCCCAACCGAGCCGGCCATTGACCAGGTCAACTTGGTCGACCAGCGTGCTACGCTGCGACTTATGGAGGTGACCGTCCAAGAGGCGAAGACGCACCTCTCGCGGCTGCTTCGGCGGGTCGAGGCGGGCGAGCCGGTCGTGATCCGCCGCAGGCGCGAGCCGGTCGCGATGCTGGTCAGGGTGCCTGCGCAGCCGGGCCGGCGGGAGATCTGGGGCGAACTCGACGGGTCCATTGGATCCGAGTTCGACGGACTGCCCGAGGGCTTCGACCAGTACGGGTGAAGCGCCTCCTGTTGGACACGAACGTTGCCGTGTGGCTGCTGCTGGGGGACCGCGCCTCGGTGTCCGACGAGGCCGAGCGAGCCTTGGTCGACGAGGACAACACGATTTCAGTGAGCGCCGTGAGCGTGTGGGAGATCGCGATCAAACGCTCGCTCGGGAAGCTGAGAATCGAGGACACGTGGGCGCGGGCCCTCGCGCGACTCGATTTCAATCCGATGCCAGTGACCGCGCAACACGCTGAGCGAGTCGAACACCTGCCCTGGCATCACCGCGATCCCTTCGACCGCCTACTGGTAGCGCAGGCGTCACTCGAGGATCATGCGCTCGTAAGCGCCGACCCTCGGATGGTGGCCTACGGCGTGGAGGTCGTCTGGTGACCAGCGGCTAGCGTTAGCCTCTCAGAACCGTGTTCGACGCCCTCTCCGACCGCCTCCAGAACGCCCTCGGCGACGTCCGCTCGCGCGGCAAGCTGACCGAGGACGACGTAAACCAGGCGATGCGCCAGGTGCGCTTGGCGCTGCTCGAGGCGGACGTCAACTTCAAGGTCGTCAAGCAGTTCACGGATGCTGTTAAGGAGCGGGCGCTGGGAGAGGACGTGCGCGCGTCGCTGAACCCCGGCCAGCAGGTGGTGAAGATCGTCTCCGACGAGCTGACCCGGCTGATGGGCGGGTCGGGACGCGACCTCGCGCTGGCGCGGCCGGGCCCCACCGTGATCCTGATGGCGGGGCTGCAGGGCTCGGGCAAGACCACCGCCTGCGGGAAGCTGGCCCGCCACCTGCGCGAGGAGCAGGGCATGGACGTGGCGCTGGCGGCCTGCGACGTGTACCGCCCGGCGGCGGTCGACCAGCTGGTCAAAGTGGGCGCCCAGGCCGGCGCGCACGTCTACGAGCAGGGCACCGGGCGCGACCCGGTCGACATCGCCGAGTGGGCGCTCGACCAGGCCAAGGGCGACCGGCGCGACGCCCTGATCGTCGACACCAGCGGCCGGCTCCACATCGACGACGAGCTCATGGCCGAGCTCGCCCAGATCAAGAAGCGGTTGAAGCCGCACGACGTGCTGCTCGTGGTCGACGCCATGACCGGCCAGGACGCGGTCAACGTGGCCGAGCAGTTCGGCGAGC
This sequence comes from Thermoleophilaceae bacterium, assembly GCA_050693815.1. GTDB lineage: Bacteria > Actinomycetota > Thermoleophilia > Solirubrobacterales > Thermoleophilaceae > JACVRW01. The sequence continues at coordinate 7,878 of JBOGXS010000231.1, forward strand.
GCGCCGGGTTCGACGGGGTGGTCCTGTCGAAGCTGGACGGCGACGCCCGCGGCGGCGCCGCGCTGTCGGTCAAGGCGGTCACCGGCAAGCCGATCCTGTACGCCTCGACGGGCGAGAAGCCGGCCGACTTCGAGCGCTTCCACCCCGACCGGATGGCCCAGCGCATCCTCGGCATGGGCGACGTGATGACGCTCGTCGAGAAGGCCGAGCGCCAGATGGACGAGCGCCAGGCGGCCGACCTCGAGCGCAAGATCCGCAAGGAGCAGTTCACGCTCGAGGACTTCCTCGCCCAGATGAAGCAGGTGCGCCGCATGGGCCCGATCGGCAACCTGCTGAGGATGATGCCTGGCGTGGGGTCGCAGCTGGGCAACCTCCAGGTGGACGAGAAGGAGCTCGACCGGCTAGAGGCGATCATCCTGTCGATGACGCCCGAGGAGCGCGCCAACCCGAAGATCATCGACGGCTCGCGGCGGCGTCGGATCGCGCGCGGCTCGGGCACGAACGTGCAGGCCGTGTCGCAGCTGGTCAAGCAGTTCGCGCAGGTGCGGAAGCTGATGAAGCAGGTGGCGAGCGGCAAGATGCCGTCGCTCGAGCAGCTGGCGGGGGGCCGCTGACCAGGCGGCGGTCGCGCCGTGCCGCAAGCGCTCGGCTCGGCCGAGTGCGCGCGGGTGGCGCCGTGCCGCAAGCACTCGGCTCGGCCGAGTGCGCGCGGGTCGCTAACCTCTCCCGTCTTCTATGTCCGTACGAGTCCGGCTCACGCGAGTGGGCAGCAAGAAGAATCCGATCTGGCGCGTGGTCGTGGCCGACCAGCGCTCGCCGCGCGACGGCCGCTTCATCGAGTCGATCGGGCACTACAACCCGCAGACGGAGCCCTCGACGATCCAGATCGACGAGGACCGGCTGCAGCACTGGCTGGCCCGCGGCGCGCGGCCGACGGGGACGGTGAAGCAGCTGATGAAGGCGCGGGCGAAGGGCGCTGCGCCCGCCCCCGCCGCCGAGGCCGCTCCCGCAGCGTCCTCGGAATAGGTGGAGGATCTGCTCGAATATCTCGCCCGGTCGCTCGTCGACACCCCGGACGAGGTCTCGGTGCAGGGCTTCGACGAGGACGACGGCACGATCGTCCTGGAGCTGCGCGTGGCCGCGGACGACGCCGGCAAGGTGATCGGACGCGGCGGGCGCACGGTCGCCGCGCTACGCACGGTGATGAAGGCCGCGGCCGTTCGCGACGGCCACCGCGTGCTCGTCGACGTCGTCGATTGACGCTCGTGACCGCCGGCCGGGTGGGCAAGCCGCACGGCCGTGATGGGAGCTTCAACGTGGAGGACGCCCGGCACCCGCTTCCCGTCGACACGGGCGTCTTCATTCGCAGCTCCCACCACGTCGTCACGGACAGAGCGGGAACGAACGAGCGTCCGCTCATCCAGCTCGCCGGCGTCGAGGACCCTCGCATGCTGCGCGGCGAGCTCCTGCTGGTCGAGGAGCAACTGGGCGACGGCGAGTGGCTCGCGTCCGATCTCGTTGGATGCTCCGTCCAGGGCCACGGGCGCGTCGTGCGGGTGCTGGACGGCCCGTCGTGCTCGGTGCTCGAGCTGGAGGACGGCGCGCTCGTCCCGTTCGTCTCCGATGCGATCCGTGCGGTGGGCTCGGACGAGATCGAGATCGACGAGGGCTTCCTCGGGTGAGGGTCGACGTCTTCACGCTGTTCCCGGGCTGGTTCGACTGGTTTGTCGAGCAGCGCCACGTCCGTAACGCGGTCTCGTTGGGGCACTCGCTCGAGCGTGTCGACCTGCGCGCCACCACGCCGCTGAGGGCGGGCCAGGTGGACGACACCCCGTATGGCGGTGGGGCCGGGATGGTGATCCGGGTGGACGTGGTGGAGGCGGCCCTGACGGCCCGTTACGGCGGCGCTCCGGCGCCGCACCGGACGCTGGCGCTCGCCGCCGGCGGTCGCCGCTTCGACGACGCGCTGGCGGGCGAGCTGGCCCGCGAGGAGCGGCTCACGCTGCTGTGCGGACGGTATGAGGGCTTCGACGAGCGCGTGCACGAGCACCTCGCCACCGACGTGATCTCGATCGGGCCGTACGTGCTGTCGGGCGGCGAGCTCGCGGCGATGGTGCTATGCGACGCCGTGCTGCGCAAGTTGCCCGGCGCCCTCGGACACGAGGAGAGCGCCCTGGAGGAGTCGTTCAGCGAGGCGCTCGAGGGGGCGCCGGAGTACCCGCACTACACGCGCCCGTTCGACTGGCGCGGGCACGAGGTGCCGCAGATCCTGCTCTCGGGCGACCACGCCCGCATCCGCAAGTGGCGCCTCGAGCGGAGCCGCGAGCGGGCATCGTGAGGCAGCGCGAGCGGCGCTGTGAGGGGCGCCGAGCGGCCCCGTGAGGCGCTGCGCTTCCCCCTGAACCCGGCCGGCCTTCGCTACCATGACCGCCACGCGCGACGGCCCCGGCAGGTCGCGCCTCTTCTATGTCGAGGGTCATCGACAGCATCGAGCGCGCCCAGCTGCGGCGCGTGCCGGTCTTCCAGGCCGGCGACCGGGTGCGCGTGCACTTCCAGGTCGTGGAGGGCAACCGGCGCCGCACGCAGGTGTTCGAGGGCGTGGTGATCAAGCGCCAGGGCAGCGGCGTGCGCGAGACCTTCACGGTGCGAAAGCAGTCCTTCGGCGTCGGCGTGGAGCGTACGTTTCCCCTGCATTCGCCCAAGATCGAGAAGATCGACGTGGCGGCCCGAGGCGATGTGCGACGCGCGAAGCTCTACTACCTGCGCGAGCGCGTCGGCCGCGGCGCCCGGGTGCGCGAGCGCCGCTGGACGGGAGCCTCGCAGGAGCAGGCTTACGTCGAGGGCGCGATGCCGCCCGACGACGCGCCCCGCCCCGGCGAGGAGGAGCTCGCGGATGTGACCGAGGCGGCGGAGGTCGCCGGCGGCGACGGCGAGGACGCCGCCGCCTCCGCCGACGGCGCCGCCGCCGAGCCCGACCAGGAGTCCGCCGAGCCCGACCAGGAGTCCGC
>JBOGXS010000232.1:0-6309 GCA_050693815.1 Thermoleophilaceae bacterium
TGCAACTGCACCGCGTGCTGGCGGCAGTGAGTTCAGCCGTAGTGGCGCAGCCAGACCAGCGCCGCCGGGCGCTCGCCCCAGAGGTCGCCCAGCCGCACCTCGTTGCCGTCGTGGTCGAGCAGCACGATGTCGGCGAGCGCGTCCGCGCGCTCGGGCGGCTGGGTTCGCTGGCGCTCCCGCGAGATGCCGAACACGCGCGGGGAGTCTAAACCCCTAACCGGCCCGCGCCGCCTCCAGCGCCTGGCCCTCGTCCAGATAGGCGCGGATGCGCTTCACCCTTCCGTCCTCCAGCCGGGCCACGTGGAAGATCTGCACCTTGCCGAAGTCGAGATTGCTGCCGTGGCCGCGGGTCCGGGCCAGGAGCTTGACCACGAGCTCGGCGCCGAACACTTCGATGTCCCCGACCTCGATCTCGCCGAGCTCGATCACGTCTATCACCTCGTCCTCGAGGAAGCGCACCACCGTGTCGCGACCGCGGTACACGCGCTGTCCCGGCCACTCGGGCGCGTTGTGCCACTCGACGTCCTCGCTCCACATGCCCGACACGCCCTCGATGTCGCCCGCGTTCCACAAGGCGTAACCGGCTCGGATGAATGCGAGCGCGTCGGCCGTCACCTGTACGCGAGTCCCAGGCACGGGAGTAGGATCGTACCTCGGACTCGACCCCGGCAAGGCCCAAGGTCATATTGGAGGGATCCGGGCAGCGCACCAAGGTGGCCGTACTCGGTGGCGGCGTGGGTGGGCTGACCGCCGCGTTCGAGCTGACCGCCACGCCGGAGCTGCGCGAGCGCTTCGAGGTGACCGTCTACCAGCTCGGCTGGCGCCTCGGCGGCAAGGGCGCGAGCGGGCGCAACCCGGCCTACGCCGACCGCATCGAGGAGCACGGGCTGCACGTCTGGTTCGGTTTCTACGACAACGCCTTTCGCGTCATGCGCGACGCATACGCCGAGCTCGACCGGGCTCCCGGCGCCCCGCTCGCCACCTTCGAGGACGCCTTCGAGCCCTGCGACCAGCTCGTGCTCTACGACCGCCAGGACGGCGGCTGGCACGCCTTTCGCTTCGACTGTCCGCGCAATCCGCTCAGGCCGGGCGATCCCGGCGAGCTGCCCACCTTCTGGGAGATGGCGGCCACCGCCTGCCGCTGGGCGCTCACCGCATGGCGGAACCTGCGGGAGGCCCGCGACGACCTCGAGCCCGCGGTGCCGGACGGCGACCTCGTCCCCGACTGGTTCGAGGACCTCGCGGGGGACCTCTTCGCCGAGCTGCTCGAGCTGCCGTTCGACCTGGCCGAGCACCTCCTCGGGCTCGCCGAGCGGCTCGCCTCCCGCCGTGCGCGCCACACCGACCACGGCGTCGCGCGGCAGGCCGCCGAGCCGCTCCTGCTGGTCACGCTGCTCAAGGCCTTCCGCGACGGCCTCTGGAGCTCGGTCGTGGCCGACCGCCACGAGCGCGATCCCGAGCTGCGCTACGTCTTCACGGCCATCGACGCCGGCGTCTCCACGATCGCCGGCATCGTCGAGGACGGCGTGCTCGAGCACGGCTTCGACGCCATCAACGACGAGGAGTGGGCGCACTGGCTGCGCCGCCACGGCGCCAAGGAGGTCACGCTCGGCCGCACGCCGGAGGAGCGCTCGCCGGTGCTGCGCTCGGTGTACGACGTGGCCTTCGCCTACCCCGACGGCGACATCGACAACGCCAACTGCGCCGCCGGCACGGCCACCAGCGACCTGCTGAGGCTGGTGTTCAGCTACCGCGGCTCGATCATGTACAAGATGCAGGCGGGGATGGGCGACGTCGTGTTCACCCCGCTCTACGAGGTGCTGCGGCGGCGGGGCGTTCGCTTCGAGTTCTTCCACGCGGTCACGAACCTCGGGGTGGCGGCGCAGGCGAACCGGATCGAGACCGTCGAGGTGGTCCCGCAGGTGGAGCTCGCCGCCGGCGTCGACGGCTACGAGCCGCTCGTGCCCGTGCACCGCCTCCCCTGCTGGCCGAGCGAGCCGCGCTGGGAACAGCTCGAGAACGGCGACGCCCTGCGCGAGGCGGGGGTGAGCTTCGAGTGGGAGCTGAACCCGCTCGGCCGCCCCGCGCGCACCCTCACCCGCGGTCGCGACTTCGACGAGGTGGTGCTCGGCATCCCCGTCGGCGCGCTTTTCGACATCTGTCCCGAGCTGATCGAGCGAGACGAGCGCTTTCGGCGCGGCGTCGAGTCCGCGGTCACGGTCGGCACCCAGGCCTTCCAGCTCTGGTCCGGGCGCTCCGCCCGCGACCTGGGCTGGCGCCACAGCGGCAACTCGGTGGCCGGCTGCTACGTCGAGCCGCTCGACACCTACTGCGACATGAGCCATCTCATCCCGCGGGAATCGTGGTCGTCCGCCGAAGTGGCGACGATCGGGTACTTCTGCGGCGTCCTGGAGGAGGTGCCGGGCGAGGGCCCCGCCGAGGCGAGCGAGCGCGTGCGCCGCAACGCGCTCGAGTTCGTCGAGAACGACCTCCAGACGCTCTGGCCGGCGGCGCGCCGGGACGGCTCGTTCGACTGGAACGCGCTCGTGGACCGCCGCGGCGCCAGCGGCGCCGAGCGCTTCGACGCGCAGTACTGGCGCGCCAACGTCACGCCGTGGGAGCGCTACGTGCTCACGCCGGCCGGCTCGGTCGAGCACCGGCTGCCCTCCGGCGACTCCGGCTTCGACAACCTCACGCTGGCGGGCGACTGGACCCGAAACGGCATCGACGGCGGCTGCGTGGAGGCGGCGGTGATCTCGGGCATGCACGCCGCGCAGGCGCTCACGGGCATCGAGCAGCCGATCCCCGGCACGAGCAGCCGCTGGCTTCGGCCCCGGACGCAGGAGCTTCCCGCCTACGTCGAGTTCGGCGGCCGGGCCACGGCGCCGACCCCGTTCTCCTGCATGGGCGGCAACCTCCGGGCGCTGGTGCTCGAGGGCGACCCCGAGCGCATGGACGCCCTCGTGGAGCGCATGTTCAACGCGCCCGCGGGCGGCGCGCTCGACTATCGCGCGCTCGGCTCGCGGGTGCTCCTGATGGTCGGGAGCTTCGAGCGCGTCACCTCGCTCACCGCGCCGTACGACCGCTGGGGCGCGGTGCGCGAGACCCAGGCCTCGTTCTTCGTGCCCGTGGTGGCCGGCCGCGACCTGGGCGACGTGTTCCTGGCCGAGCGCGTGCTGATGGCCGTGCCCTACATCCTCGTCGACAACCCGATGTCCTACCTCGGCGGCCGCGAGACCTACGGCTACGCGAAGACCATGGGCCGCTTCACGCCCGCGTCCGGCCTCGGCGAGCGTGTGCTGGTCCACGCCTTCGGCGGCGACTTCGGCCGCGACCGGGGCGCCGGCTGGCACGAGTTCGTCGAGGTCGCGGCCGGGCCCGCTCGCGGTGGGGCGGGGCGGGAGGCGGAGGTCCGCGGCCCGATCGGGCTGCTGCGCGAGGTCGTGGGCGACCTGCCCGCACGGGAGCGGGAGGAGGAGATCGTGCTCGCCGGCGTGCGCCTGCCGGCGTCCCTGCTCGCCGACGTGGCCGGACGGCGCGTCGGGCAGGTGTTCCTGAAGCAGTTCCGCGACGCCGCCGACGGCACGCGCGCGTGCTACCAGTCCGTGGTCGAGGCGCCGGTCCGCGTGCGCCGGGTCCGTGCGCGGCCCTCCGCACGGGAGTGGGCGGTCCGGATCCACCCGCTCGACAGCCATCCCATCGACCAGGAGCTCGGGCTGGCCGACCAGCGCGCCCTGCTGGCGTTCGACGTCGAGATCGACTTCGATGTCGAGGACGGGATCGAGGTCGGCCGAGTGGCCGCGCGACCCGACGGCGCGCCCACGAGCGTGACTCCCGTGCCGGTCGCCGACGGGAGCCCAATCGAGGCGGCGGCGCGCTACGTCTGGCGAGAGCTGAACGCCATCACCCGGGCCTCGCTCGGGCGCTTGAGGGGGCTGTGATGGCCCGCATCGGCGTCGTCGACCTCGGCACGAACTCCACCCGGCTGCTCGTGGCGGAGGTGAGCGACGGGCGGGTCGCGGAGCTCGAGCGGCGCACGATCGTCACCCGCCTCGGCGAGGGGGTGGAGGCCAGCGGCCGGCTCTCCGACGTGGCCATCGCCCGCGTGTCCGAGGCGCTCGCCGTGTACCGCGAGGTGCTCGACCGGCTCGCCGCCCGCGAGGTGGTGGCGGTGGCCACCAGCGCCATGCGCGACGCAGAGAACGGACCCGCGTTCCGCGACGACATACGGGCCCGCTTCGGCATCGACGCCCGCACCATCTCCGGCGACGAGGAGTCCCGGCTCACCTTCCTGGGCGCCACCGCCGGTCGCCGCGCCGGCGCCGACACGCTGGTGATCGACATCGGCGGCGGCAGCACCGAGTACGTGACCGGCCGCGCCGGCAGCGCCCCCGGCTTCCACGTCTCCACGCGCATGGGATCCGTGCGGCACACCGAGCGCCACCTGCGCGAGGACCCGCCGGCGCCGGACGAGATGGCCGAGCTCGCCGAGGACGTACGGGCGGTCGTGGGGGCCGAGATGCCGGCGGAGGTCCGCGAGCGGGTCGAGGAGGGCATCGCCGTGGCGGGCACCGTCACCTCGCTTGCGGCGATCGACCAGGAGCTCGATCCTTACGACCCCGACCGGGTGCACGGCTACCGCCTCGCGCTCGGCGCGTGCGAGCGGCTGGTGGCCCAGCTGGCGGCCCTCACGATCGACGAGCGCCGCGGCGTGACCGGCCTCCATCCCGACCGGGCCCCCACCATCGTGGCGGGAGCGGTGATCCTCCTGGAGTCGATGCGCGCCTTCGACCTGGCCGAGATCGAGGTGAGCGAGGCCGACATCCTGCACGGCGCGGCGCTGGCCGCAGCGGAATCGACCGATTGATCTCCGACCCTTCCAATGGCCGACCAAGTGGTCTATGATGAGCAGCGCTGGGTGGAGTTTGCCGTGCGGCCAACCCGTACGGTTTCCACTCGGTACATAGGTTCGGGCGAAGCCGCATCGTATCGGCGCCTCCCGCCGTCCGAACCGCAAGGCCCTTTCAAGGCACGTACCCCTGCCCGTCCTGATGGGGCCGTAATTCGGAACCGCCGGCAATGATTGCCGGCGGTTCTGTCTTTCGGGCCGAAACCGGACGCTAAGACCGGGCGGCTAGGCCTCGGCTAGGCCAGGTTCGCCTTGCGCGGGTACACCACGCCCGGGTCCGTCAGCACGTTGACCAGCGCGGGCTTGCCCGACGAGAAGGCGCGCTCCAGGGCGGGGGCCAGCTCGTCCGGAGTCGAGACCAGCTCGCCGTGCCCGCCCAGCGCGCGCACCACCTCGTCGTAGCGGCACGAGGGCTGCAGGTCGGCCGCGACCGAGTAGCCGTAGAGGTACTCCATCGGGTGCTTCTCGAGCGCCCAGATGCCGTTGTTGCCCATCACGCCGACCACGGGCACCCCGTGGCGCACCAGGGTGTCGAACTCGAGTCCGGAGAAGCCGAACGCGCCGTCGCCCAGCAGCAGGCAGACCTGGCGCTCGGGGTGGGCCAGCTTCGCCGCCAGCGCGAAGCCCGGGCCGGCGCCCAGGCAGCCGTAGGGGCCGGGGTCCACGAAGCAGCCCGGCTCGTAGGTCTCGATCACCCGGCCGGCGAAGGAGACGAAGTCGCCGCCGTCCCCGATCACCACCGCGTCGCGGTCGAGCAGCTTGCCGAGCTCGCCGTAGACGCGCAGCGGGTGAAGCGGCGCCCTGTCGTCGGTCAGGCCGTCCTGCTCGGCGGCGCGCTTCTCGTTCTCGACCTCGCGCAGCGAGGCGACCCAGCCGCTGCGGTCCGGTCCGCCGGCGGCGCCCGTCAGAAGGCCGTCCAGCGTGGTGGCCACCCCGCCGTACAGCTCGGCCGCCACCTCGCGCGGGTGCGGGCGCTCGGGCCGCGACGAGCCCATCACCACGATCCGGGTGTCCTCGCCGAAGGAGCCGCCGAAGCCGAGCCGGAAGTCCATGGGGACGCCGACCACGAGCGCCACGTCGGCGCCCTTCAGCCCCGCCCCTCGCGCGCGCGAGAAGAACATGGGATGGTCGGCCGGCACGCACCCGCGTGCCAGCCCGTTCAGGAACACGGGCACGGACAGCTCGTCGCAGAGCCGCACGAGCGCCTCCTCGGCGCGCGCCCAGTAGAGGCCGGTGCCGGCCATCACCACGGGCTTCGAGGCGCCGCGCAGCAGCTCGGCGGCGCGGTCGAGCGCGTCACCGTCCGCTTCGAGGCGCGCGTCGACGCGACCGAGGTCATCGTCATCCACCAGCGCATCGCCGATGCCGCCTTGCGCGAGCAGCACGCAGTCGGGTGGGCG
>JBOGXS010000233.1:0-2714 GCA_050693815.1 Thermoleophilaceae bacterium
GGGTCGGGCAGCGCCGTGGCGCCGTCTCCCTCCGGGAGATCGGCCTCCATGAACACCTGGTCCAGCGGGAAGTCCACGAAGGTCGGGCCGGTCGGCGACTCTGCCGCCACCCGCAGCGCCTCGTCAACGAGGCCCGGGATCTCCGCGGTGCTCGCCGCCGTCCGGGCGAGCTTCGTGACCGGCGCCGTGAACGGCACGTGGTCGATCTCCTGCAGCGAGCCCTGGCCCCAGCGGAACCCCGGAGCGCGCCCGCCCAGCACAACCATCGGCGACGCGTTCTGGAGCGCCGACGCCATCGCGCTCATACCGTTCGTCACGCCCGGCCCGGCCGTCAGGGCGCACACGCCGGGGGTGCGCGTGGCCTTGGCCCAGCCCTCGGCCGCGAAGGCCGCCGTCTGCTCGTGCCGCACGTCGACGACGTCGATGCCCTCCTCGCGGCAGCCGTCGTAGATCGAGAAGAGGTGGCCGCCCGAGAGGGTGAAGAGCTTCGAGACGCCGTGCGCCCTGAGGCGCTTGGCGACGAGCCGCCCCCCGTGGAGTCCGGTGGCCTGCGCTTCCGTGGTCATGCGGCGATCGTATATACACCGGCGCCCATGGCCGACGGCGACTTCCAGGGGACCTTTCCGTTCGAGTCGCGCTTCCTCGACGCGGGCGAGGTCAGGCTCCACTACGTGGACGAGGGCCCGCGGGAGGCGCGGCCGCTGCTGTTCCTGCACGGCAACCCGACCTGGAGCTACATGTGGCGCCGCCCACTCGCCGCGCTGAGCGCCGGGGGTCACCGCTGCATCGCCCTCGACCACATGGGCTTCGGCCGCTCCGACAAGCCCCCGCGGCTCTCGGCCTACTCGCTGCAGCGCCACATCGAGAACGCGCTCGTGGCGATCGACTCGCTCGACCTTCGCGGCGTGACCCTCGTGGCCCACGACTGGGGCGGCCCTATCGGGCTCGGCGCCATGCTCGAGCGCAGCGACCGGCTGCGCGGCCTGGTCCTGATCAACACCTGGGCCTGGGAGCTGCCGAGCTTCCTGCCCCCGTTCCTGCGCGAGTTCCGCACCGAGGGCCTGGGCGAGATCCTGGCCCTGGGCGGCAACCTCTTCGTGGAGTCGATCCCCGGCGGCATGGCGCGGCGCGACGTCGACCCGGTGATGATGGCGGCCTACCGCGCCCCGTTCCCGGACTACTGGTCGCGCGCCGGGGCGCTGGCCTTCCAGCGCGAGATCCCGCTCACCGAGCGCGACCGCAGCGCGCCGCTGATGGCCTCGATCCACGACCGCCTCTCACAGCTGGACGTACCGGTGCTACTGATCTGGGGCATGCGCGACCCCGTCTTCCAGCCGGTCTTCGTCGACCAGTGGCGCGAGCTCTTCCCTCGGGCCGAGGTCGTCGAGCTGGCGGACGCCTCGCACTTCGTGGTCGAGGACCGGCCCGCCGAGGTGACCGACGCTATAGGGCGCTTCCTGCGCTGACCCGCCGCGAGGCGGCCTCGATGCTCTCCACGTTGCGCGGCAGCACCTCGACCTGGAGGCGGTTGCCGAACACCACGTGAAGGATCACCCCGCCGAAGCGCTCGGCGAGCAGGCGGGCCTCGCGCTCGGCATCCTCCGCCTCGTGCTCCGGAAGACCGCAGGCGTCGAGGAAGCGACGGGCGATCGGGCCCTCGAGCTCGCGTGCCGAGAGCTCGAGCTGCTCGGTGCGGAACAGTCCGGCGGTCACGCCGGCCGTCGGCGTCACGACCACGGCGGCCATGTCGTCGGAGACGAAGGTGGACTCGGTCGCCACGCGCTCGATCAGGCGGCGCGCCCCTGCGTCCTCGCCGAGCTCCTCGAGCAGCTCGGCCAGCCGCTCGCGGCCCAGGATGCCGTGCTCGGTGCGCGCCTCCATCAGCCCGTCCGTGAAGAGCGCGGCGACCGAGCCGGGCACCAGCGGCACCGTCGTCTGGCGCAGGCCCGTGCGCACCCCGACTCCGATCGGCGGCGACGAGCCGGCCGTGACGGGGTCGTGCGGCTGCGGCCCGACCACGATGGGCGCCGGGTGCCCGGCGGTCGCGTACGTCAGCGAGCCCGTTTCCGGGTCGTGCACGGCCAGGAGCACGGTTGCGAAGTCTCCGCCCAGGTTGTCGTCGATCACGCGGCCGGCCACCTGCAGCGCGATGCGCGGCTCGAGGCCGGCCTCGAGGTAGGCGCGCAGCGTGTAGCGCATGAAGGCCGTGCGGGCGAGCGCGCCGCGGCCGTGGCCCGACACGTCGCCGAGGATGAACCCGACGCGTCCGCCGGCCAGCGGGAGCACGTCGTAGAAGTCGCCGCCCGCGCCCGGGCCGTCGGCCGGCCGGTAGGCCACCGAGGTGAGCAGGGCGCCGACCTTGTCCGGCACCGGCGGGAGCAGCGCGGTCTGGAGCAGGCCGACCTCCTGGAGCAGCTCGCGACGCTGGCGGGCGAGCCTGCGCGCCCGCAGCGCGGCGAGCAGGTAGCCGATGCCGAGCAGCACGGACAGCGCGGCGAGCGCCGCCAGCGCGGCCTTCAGCGATTCGGGCACGTCCTTGACCAGGCGGTCGACGGTCTCGGTGACGACCCGCGTGACTACGTTGGGCTGGCTCTCGCCCTCCTGGGCGGAGCCGGAGCCGCGGTCGCGGCCGCCGGGCTCGCCGGAGCCCGCGCCGCCCTCGCCCGCCTCATCGGTCACAGGAGCGGGCGCCGGATCGGTGGCCGGAGCGGCGG
>JBOGXS010000234.1:0-8771 GCA_050693815.1 Thermoleophilaceae bacterium
GGCGCACACGCGACACCTCGCCGACCCGCAGGAGGGGACATGGCATCGCTGACCGCGCACTTCCTCGAAGCTGGCGACCACGGTCGCCTCGGCTTCCACGCGAGCTGTCCCGTCTGTCGCGAGCAGCGGCTGTTCGGTGCGCTGTCCCCGGAGCCCGTCATCTCGAGGCGCGCCCAGGCAGCTCTGGCCAGCGGCGTGCTGGCGCTCTCCTCGGGCGCCCCGGCGGCGTCCGCATACGAGCCGGACACCCGGCAGGAGGGAATCGCGGCGCCGGAGCAGCCCGCGGCCGGGGAGGTCGGTGCCCCGGACGCCGATGCCCCTGAGTTCGACCCCGACGGCGAGACCGCGCTGCCCTTCGAGGTCGCGCCGGTGCCTACGTCGCCGCACACGCTCGGTCAAGAGGACTCCGGCGAGGGCGCTCCGCTCGACAGCGAACCGAGCGACGATCCCGACGGCCGGCTGGCGGCGCCGGACGGGCCGGTAACCCCCGAGACCGGTTCGGACGATCCCGTCCCACCGGCCGAGGCCTTTCCGCAAGGCGAACATCCGGCTGAGAGCGATCCGAATCTGGACGCCCTCCCACCCGCGGCGGACGGAGATCCGCTCGCCCCGGACGCCGAACTGCAGGCTCCAGTGGGACAGTCGGAGGTAGGCGAGCCGGGTCGCGCACCGGAGCGCGGGGGATCCGCACCGGAGCGCGCGGGATCCGCCCCGGACCGCCGGCTGCACCCGCAGCCGATCGACGCCCCACCGATCGACCCCCGAGCCGACTCCACGACTCCTTCGGCTCCGGGCTTGGAGCCGGCTCTCGCCCCTGCCCCTGCTCCCGCCGCGGCCACACCTCTCGCTCCTACCGGGGTCGAGCAGTCTGCGACCGCGTCGGCCCGCGAAGCCCTTCCCGGAAGCGCCCGCTTCCACGTCGTGCAACCCGGCGATTCGCTCTGGTCGATCGCCAAGCGACTGCTGGGACGAGATGCGTCGCCTGCGCGCATCGCCCGTGAGGTCGATCGTCTCTGGAGCCTGAACGGCGACCGGATCGGCACCGGCGATCCTGACCTGTTGATGATCGGCACGAAGCTTCGGCTCCGGTGAGCGACGAACCGGCTGAGCGGCGGACCACACCGAGGCGCCGGCCGGCGTGAGCACCGCTCCGCTCCTCAGGCGCCGGGAGCTGTACCCCGAGCCTCTGATCGATGGTCGAGCCGCGCCGCGCGGCACAGCCGCCCGCTTCCGTCGCCGAGTCGACTCCCTCCTCGCCTCCGGCGCCGAGCGCGAGGAGGCGCGGCTCGAGCGGCTGCTTCGCGCCCAGCCCGGAGTCACCCGCCCCAACCTCGTCGCCCTGATCAGCCCCAAGGGCGGGGTCGGAAAGACCACCAGCACCTTCCTCGTCGGCAACCTCCTCGCCTCGCACCTGAAGCTTCGGGCGATCGCCGTCGACGCCAACCCCGACTTCGGCACGCTCGGCCGCCTCGCGGGCGACGGCGCGCCCGAGCGGCGCTCGCTGGCCGAAGTGCTCGACGATGCGGATCGGCTCGGGACCGCCGCCGAGCTGCGCGCCTACGTGTCGCGCCTGCCCAGCGGACTCCACCTCCTCGCGGCCCCGTCCGACGCCCGGCTGACCGCGAGCCTCGGCCCGGACCGCTACGGCGAGCTGGTCGCCTTCCTGTCCTGCTTCTACGACACCTTGCTGCTCGACCTCGGCACCGGCGTCGCGGGCCCGCTCGCGCAGTTCGCGATCGACCGCGCCGACCAGGTGGTCCTCGTGACCACCCCGGAGTGGATCACCGCAAGCGTCGTGCTCGAGGCCCTCGACCATCTCTCGCACGAACGCACGACCGTCGTGGTCAACAAGTCCGACCGCCGCTTGGCCACGGAGGTGCGCGCGGTCGAGGAGTGCTTCCGGCGGCGGCACCTGCACCGGTCGGTGACCATCCCGCGCGACGACCGCCTGGCGGTGATGCTCGACAGCGGCACCTACGCCCTCGAGGCGCTCGACCGCCGCACCCGCCTGCCGGTCAAGCGCCTCGGCCTCGCCGTGGCCGAGCAGCTGGTGTGAACCAGCCGAACTTCTACTTCGACCTCGGCTCGCCCTACGCCTGGCTCGCCGCCGAGCGCATCCACACGGTCCTGCCGGTCGTGCCGGTCTGGCAGCCCATCCTGCTCGGCGGGATCTGGCAGCAGACCGGGGGGCGCTCCTGGGCGACCACCGAGCGGCGGGACGAGGGCATGCGGGAGATCGAGGAGCGCGCCGAGCGCTACGGCCTGCTCCCGGTCCGGTGGCCCGAGGGCTGGCCCAACCACACCCTGAAGGCCATGCGCGCCGCGGTCTTCGCCCAGCAGTCCGGCCGGACCGTGGCCTTCGCGCTGGCCGCGTTTCGCCAGGCCTTCGCCGGCGGCAAGGACCTCAGCGACGTGGACAACGTCCTCATCGCCGCGGCAGCCTGCGAGCTCCATCCGAACGCGGTACTCAAGGGCATCGAGCTCCAGTCCATCAAGGAGCGCCTGCGGGCGGCGACGCAGGAGGCCTACGACCGCGGCGTTCGGGGCGTGCCGAGCGTAGCCATCGACGACGGGATTTTCTGGGGCGACGACCGCCTGGACGAGGCCGCGGCGGCCCTCCTTCTGTAACTACTACACGCCCATGTAGTAGTCTCGTCCCGAGAGAACTATGGTCGACGTAGCGGAAGCCGGGCGACGATTAGGTCGCGACCCCGAGACCATTCGGCGCTGGATCCGGGCGGGACGGCTTCGAGCGCAGAAGGTCGCCAACAAGCACATGATCGACGAGGCCGACCTGGCCGCGGCGGCCGAGGAGCCACATTCGATCGGAGTGCCTCCCGAGTTGGAGCGCTTCGAGTCCGGACGGCCCCAGCCCGACTGGGTCAAGGTCGTTCATCGTTCGCGCGCGGGTCATTAGTGCTGGTCGTCGATGCGAGCTACGCCGTCAGGGCTTGCGCAGCGGGAAGCGGATTCGGGCTGCTCGGGGATGCACAGCTCGTCTCCCCGCCGGTGATGTGGTCAGAGACGAGATCCGCGCTCCACGAGGCGCTCTGGCGGCGTGAGGTGACTCGCGAGGACGCAGAGCAGGCGCTGCGCCGCCTGGACGCCGCACCCGTAAAGATGCGGAACCCGCGGAAGCTCGGAGTCGCGGCGTGGCGGGTCGCCGAGGATCTCGGCTGGGCCAAGACCTACGACGCCGAGTATCTCGCTCTGGCCGAGCTGCTCGACTGCCGGGTGGTTACGGTCGACTCCCGCCTCAGGCGCGGAGCCGAGCGACTCGCGCGCGTTGTCCTGCCAACCGAGCTCTGACCCCCCGATCGGGGGTTTGCGACCGGCCACAAGGGGCCACCGGGTACTCTCCGACGCAATGGCGACGAGGGAGACGACCAAGGCCGGCGAGAAGGACGGAAACGGCGACGGGACCGCGCCGGCCGACGTAGCCAAGGCCGAGGAGATCAGGTTCGGCGAGGTCAAGCACGACCTTCCGGACAAGGACACCTGCCGGACCGTCCTCGAGAAGATGATGCTCATCCGGCGCTTCGAGGAGCGCGCCGGCGAGATGTACGCCAAGGCCAAGATCGGGGGGTTCCTTCACCTCTGCATCGGCGAGGAGGCCACGGTGGTCGGCGCCACCCAGGCGCTGAAGGAGACCGACTACCTCATGTCGACCTACCGCGAGCACGGCCAGGCGCTCGCCCGCGGCACGCACCCGAACGCCGTCATGGCCGAGCTGTTCGGCCGCCAGGACGGCTGCTCCCACGGCCGCGGCGGCTCCATGCACCTGTTCGACTGGGACAAGCGCTTCCTCGGCGGCTACGGGATCGTCGGCGGCAGCCTGCCGCTCAGCACCGGCGTCGCGCTCGCCTGCGACTACCTCGAGACGAAGGACGCGATCCTCTCGATGATGGGCGACGGCGCCACCAACCAGGGCACCTTCGGCGAGACCATGAACCTCGTCGCGCTCTGGAAGCTGCCCGTCGTCTTCGTGATCGTCAACAACCAGTTCGGCATGGGCACGGCCCTGCACCGGCACTCGGCGGTCACCGACCTGTCCAAGAAGTCCGAGGGCTTCGGCGTGCCCGGCACCCGCTGCGACGGCATGGACGCGCTCGACGTGCACGCGGTCGTAACCGAGGCCCTGCGGCACGCGCGCGAGGAGCGCCAGCCGCAGCTGGTCGAGGCGGTCACCTACCGCTACCGCGGCCACTCCATGGCCGACCCCGAGGAGTACCGCACCAAGGAGGAGGTCGAGGAGTGGCGCGAGCGCGATCCGATCAAGGCCTTCGCCGATCGGCTCGTCGACGAGGACGTGCTGACCGAGGATGACGTCGAGAAGCTCGACCAGCAGGCGATCGAGGCCGTGGATGAGGCGGTCAGGTTCGCCGACGAGTCGCCCTTCCCCGACCTCGACTCCCTCTACGACGAGGTCTACGTGTTCGACAGCGACGTGCCCTCCTGGTGGACCGTGGACGAGCGCTCCCCCGAGGTGCACCGCGGCGAGCGCGAGCGCGAGGCGGGCGAGGTGCCGCACGAGCTGGCCGAGAAGGGCGCGGCGTACGCGGGCGTGGGCGACCGCGAAGCCCGCCAGCGCAGGGGCGCGAAGGACGAAGGCGCTTCCGCGGGAGCGCGCCAAGATGGGGACAGCGAGGGCGAGGGCGAGCCCGGCTCGGAGGAGCCCGCCGAGGAGGGCGGCGCCGACTGATGTCCACGATGCGCTACCGCGAGGCGCTCAACCAGGCGCTGCGCGAGGAGATGGAGGCCGACGAGAAGGTCTTCATCATGGGCGAGGACATCGGCGTCTTCCAGGGCGCCTTCAAGGTCACCCAGGGCCTGCTCGAGGAGTTCGGCGAGAAGCGCGTGCGCGACACGCCGATCTCCGAGAACACGATCGTCGGCGTGGGCGTGGGCTCGGCCATGGCCGGCCTGCGTCCGGTGGTCGAGATCATGACGATCAACTTCTCGCTGCTGGCGATGGACCAGATCGTCAACCACGCCGCCGCGGTCCGCTACATGTTCGGCGGCCAGGTGAAGGTGCCGCTTGTGATCCGCATGCCACAAGGCGCCGGCCACCAGCTCGGCCCGACCCACTCGCACTGCCTCGAGGCCTTCTACCTGCACGTGCCCGGCCTGCTGGTCGCCGTGCCGAGCACGCCCGCGGACGCCAAGGGCCTGCTCAAGGCGGCGATCCGCGACGACAACCCGGTCGTCTTCATCGAGCACGAGACGCTCTACGGCCAGCGCGGCGAGGTGCCGGACAACGGCGGCCCGATGCGCTTCGGCGAGGCAGCCGTCCGGCGCGAGGGCGACGACGTCACGATCATCGGCATCTCGCGCATGGCCGTGACGGCGCAGAAGGCGGCCGACCAGCTGGCCGACCAGCACGAGATCGACGCGGAGGTGATCGATCCGCGCACGCTGCGCCCGCTCGACCTCGACACGATCCTCGAGTCGGTCAAGAAGACCAACCGCACCGTGATCGTCGAGGAGGGCTGGCCGCACGGCGGCGTGGGCGCGAACCTCGCCGCGCTGATCCAGGAGCAGGCGTTCGACTGGCTGGACGCCCCGGTGCAGCGCGTGACGGGCGCCGACGTGCCAATGCCCTACTCCAAGCCGCTCGAGCAGGCGGCGTTCCCGCACGAGGAGCACGTCGTTCAGGCGGCGATCGCCACCTTCCGCGACCTCTAGAGGGGAGCCAGATTGGCCAGTGACGTCACGATGCCCCGCCTGTCCGACTCGATGGAGGAGGGCACGGTCCTCAAGTGGCTGGTCGAGGAGGGCGGCGAGGTCAAGCGCGGCGAGCCGCTCGTGGAGATCGAGACGGACAAGGCCAACATGACCTACGACGCCGATGCGGACGGCACGCTCATCGAGGTCGTCGCGCAGGAGGGCGACACGCTGGCGATCGGCGAGCTGATCGCGCGGATCGGCGACCCGAGCGAGGCGGGCGGGAAGGGCCGGCCGACCGCGCAGGAGGCGGAGGAAGCACCGGCTGAGGAGGAAGAGAACGCATCGGCCGAGGAGGGGACCGAGGAAGCGGAGGGGGCCGAGGAAGCGGAGGGGGCCGAGGAAGAGGACGAGGAGGCCGCCGCGGAGGAGCGGAGGGAGGAGCCGGTCGCGGGCGCCGCCGGGGGTGGCGGCGAGACGCAGGCCGGCGATGGCGCCGGCACCGCCACCCGGACGCGCGCCCCGAGCGGCAACGGCGCCGGGAACGGCGAGCGGGTGAAGGCGTCGCCGGTGGCGCGGCGCATGGCGCGCGAGCTGGGCGTGGAGCTGGCTCGACTCGAGGGCAGCGGGCCCGGCGGGCGGATCGTCAAGGCGGACGTGCAGGCCGCGGCCGAGGGCGACGGGGCCCCCGCCAAGGCGCCTCCGGCCGAGGAGGAGGCTCCCGCGGCTGCAGAGACGGCTCCGGCGGCCGAGGAGGAGGCCGCGCCGGAGCGCGCACCCGAGCCGCAGCGCACCGAGGCGGGCGCCAAGGGGCAGGCCGAGATCCAGGAGCTCACGCGGCTGCAGCAGACGGTGTCGAGGCGCATGGCCGAGTCCAAGGCGACCGCGCCCGACTTCTCGATCTCGCTGACCGTCGACATGACCAAGGCGGTCGAGCTGCGGGCGCGCCTGAAGGAGGTGGCCGACCCCGCGCCCTCGTTCAACGACATGGTCGTCAAGGCCGCCGCCACGGCGCTGCGCGAGCACCCGCGCGTGAACGGCGCCTACCGCGACGGCAAGTTCGAGCTCTACGAGCGCATCAACGTCGGCGTGGCCGTGGCAGCCCAGGACGCCCTGGTGGTCCCGACGGTCTTCGACGCCGACCGCAAGTCGCTCGGCCAGATCTCGAGCGACGCTCGGGCCGCGGCGGAGAAGGTGCGCGACAAGACGATCACGCCGCCCGAGCTGTCGGGCGCGACCTTCACGGTCTCGAACCTCGGGATGTTCGGAATCGAGCTCTTCACGGCGATCATCAACCCGCCGCAGGCCTCGATCCTGACCGTCGGAAAGCTCGCCAAGCAGCCCGCCGTGGACGAGAGCGGCCGCATCGTGGCCCGCGACCAGATGACGCTCTCGCTGGTCTGCGACCACCGCATCCTCTACGGCGCCGACGGCGCCCGGTTCCTTGCGCGGGTCAAGGAGCTGCTGGAGCAGCCGCTCTCGCTGGCGCTGTAGGCATCGTTGCCCCCGATCCGCGTAAGGCCGGCGCATGCGCGCTCTCATCGGCGTCATCGCCGCCGCCCTCCTCGTCCTGTCGGCCCCGCGACCGCCGCCGCCTCCCGGGCGTGCGATCCGATGCAGACCGAGCCGCAGTTCCGCGGCCAGGTGCCCGAGCTCGAGCAGTGGTGCCCGCTCCCGGCGGGGAGAACGGCGAGGTCACAACCGACCAGGCCTACGCCTACATGGACGCCGTCGACCGCTCCAGCGAGCGGGTGGTCACCGGCGCGCTGGAGCGGCGCAGCTGGCAGGGTCGCGAGTTCCGATACGCGATCGTCGGGCACTCCGACCGGCTGGGTGAGCGCTCGCTGGATCGGATCTCGGACGCCGCGCAGATGCTGCGCGACCCGCGCACCCCGCGCGAGCGCGCCCGGTCGATCGCGCGGCGCTTTCCGGCCATCCTCTGGATCGCCTCGAACGTGCACGGCGGGGAGGAGTCGGGGACCGACGCCTCGCTGCGCGTGCTCTACGAGCTCGCCGATCGCGACGACTGCGCGGCGCGTCAGATCCTCGACAACGCGATCGTCGTGCTGCTGCCGATCCAGAACCCGGACGGTCGCGAGCTCGACACGCGCCGGAACGCCTACGGCTTCGACATGAACCGCGACTGGTTCGCTCGCACCCAACCGGAGACCGACGCCAAGATCGAGCTGTACCGGAAGCTGCCGGGACCGCTGTTCGTGGACGACCACGAGATGGGCAGCGAGACCTTCTTCTTCCCGCCCAACGCCGACCCCATCTACCACGAGATCACCGACGAGTCGATCGACTGGATCAACGACGTCTACGGCGCGTCGCTGGCCGCCGAGTTCAACCGCCAGGGCATCCCCTTCTTCAACCGCAGCATCTACGACCTCTTCTACATGGGGTACACCGTGCCCTCCACCGGCTTCATCGCGGCCGGCATGACCTACGAGAAGCACAGCGGGGACCCGATCGAAAAGCGTGCCTACGAGCAGTACGTGGCTCCGTGGGTCACCCTCTCCGAGGGCGCCATCCGCAAGCGCGAAATCCTCGAGGCGTGGGCGAGCGCCTGGCGCGAGGCCTTCGCGCAGGGCGAGGCCGGCCTGCTCGAGCCGAACGAGATTGTGAACCCGGGCAACGAGGTGGTGACCGAGGTGCCCGACCGGCGCGTGCGCCACTACTTCATCACGGAGCGGCGCGACTCCAAGCAGGCCGAGGTGCAGGCGATGATCCGCCGGCTCCAGCGCATGGTCGTGGACGTCTACCGGCTGCGCAAGGGGCTCTACGTCAGCGACTTCACGCCGCACGGGCGCCGCACGGGCGCCGCACGCGCGGGCCGCTGGCTTGCGCCGGGCACCTGGTGGGTGCCGATGGCCCAAATGCAGAAGCACTGGGTGCAAGCCATGCTGAACGAGGACACCTACACGCCCTTCCCGTACTTCTACGACGTGACGGCCTGGAGCCAGCCGCTGCTCTTCAACGCCCGTCGCCCCGTTCGCCGCCCGTGGCTCTTGCGCGACCAGTCCCGGTCGGCTCGCATCGCTTGCAGCCGGTCGAAGTCGTCGGGCGCGATCAGGGCGGGCCAGCCGCCGGCTCGGGTCTGCTCT